>CAUJFR010000154.1 GCA_963169885.1 Bacteroidota bacterium | reverse complement strand
ATCCTTTCCGCCCCGCATTGTATACGTACTATATTCGGAAGTGGTCATCAGTACGAGCGCATTCCCTGCAACTCCTATTACGGCGGCCAGCACGGTTAACCCGCCGGCCAGCCCAATATGTTTCCAGTCTTTTTCTTTGATCCATTTAACCAGGTAGCCGATGGTCACAAGTACGGCAATCAGGAAGAAATAATAGCTGACCTGAAAGTGGTTTACACTCAGTTCCTGGTAGGTGCCAAAAGTGGTCAGCGCCAGTCCTAGCCAGTATTTTTTGTTATAGATACTGATCAGTCCGGCCATCAGTAGTGGCATAAACGCGGTGGCCAGCATCTGAGTATCGTGCCCCGCTGCTACAATCACCGGGTTATAGGTTGAAAACGAATAGGCGAGTGCACCGATCATCCCCACTATAGGATTTACACCCAGCACCAGCGCCAGAATGTAAAAAAAGAGACAGGCCAGGAAAAAGAAATTCATGGGTTTGGGCAGGCCCAGTGACAGCACTTTTACCGTATCGGGCAGGATGGTTTTTCCTTCCATGGCCACCTGGTAATTGGGCATACCGCTGAAGAGATTGGGATTCCACAGGGGGAAATGCCCGTTTTTCTCCTTGTATTCAAATGCGTTCTGCGCCATTCCTTTCCAACCAACATTATCGTGCTGGTTCATCACATTGCCCTCCAGCACCGGCTTGCAAAACAGGGCAGAAACAACAAGAAACAGGATCAGGGCCAGGGCGTGGGGGAGTAATTTCTTCAGCAGGGAATTCTTCATACACCGTCGGTATTTAGCTGCCAAAATAATGCTATTTTAGGCGAAAATTGCTGATGCGCTGGCTTTTATTTTTGTCCCGTCTGTCCTTTATTTGTGGTCTTTCCTTCCTGGCTTCCCTGGGTATTGCCTTGACCCGGACAGAGTACAATGAACCGGTATCATCCACCATCATCATGATCGGTTATGGGATGGGTTTGGTGATTGTACCCCTCACTGTTCTTTGTTATTTACTCGTGGGCGTTGCCACCAATAAACTCAGGAAGACAGTACCCCTGTGGCTGATCATCGCTAATATTATTTTTTTATGTGTGTTAATCTACTATATATTTTACCTCAATGATCCATACTATCATCAGGGATAAACCCACCCGTTTATTCATCATCCTGGCCGGGATCTTTATTTCCACGGCCCTGATCGCCGAGTTTATCGGGGTGAAAATATTCTCTCTCGAAGCAACACTGGGATGGAAGCCGGCTGCCATCCGTTTATTCGGAGGCGAGTATTCCTTTAATCTTACCTGCGGTGTATTGTTATGGCCGGTGGTGTTTGTTATGACCGATATCATCAATGAATATTACGGGGTGAAAGGCGTTCGTTTTCTCAGCTGGCTGACCATTGCCCTGATTGGTTTTGGTTTCCTGATTGTATTCGGTGCCCTGCAAACGACACCGAATGCCTGGTGGGTGACCAGCAAACAGGAGATCGGTATTGAGAATATGGAAACCGCTTTTCATGGTATCTACGGACAGGGGATGGGGATCATCATTGCCTCCATGACGGCCTTCCTGGTGGCTCAGTTACTGGATGTATTTGTGTTTCACAAGATCAAAAAATGGACGGGTGAGAAGAAGATATGGCTCCGGGCCACGGGTTCTACCATCGTTTCCCAGTTGATCGACAGTTTTGTTGTCCTGATCATCGCCTTTTATCTCTATCCTAAACTGGTGAAAGGACAGGGTGATCCCTGGCCTTTTGATCAGCTGATTGCCATCTGTATCGTCAATTATATCTATAAGTTTATCGTAGCACTCTTACTGACTCCGGTGATCTATGCCGTTCATGGTTGGATTGAAAAATACCTGGGGCATGAGAAAGCGGCTGAAATGAAAAAGGCTGCGATGGGAGATGAATAATCTGCTAAAATCAGTATTGCTTTTTTACCAGGCCGGCCACAATTTTATCAATTGGCAAAGTGAGATGCGTTTCTGAGAAATCTTCCCAATTGATAAACCGGAAAGTCTCGGTTTCTTTTTTCTCTTCGTAAACGGCCATTTGTGCCGCGTCAAAATCAAAGGGCTTATCGCGTAAAGGAACCGTGATGGCCTCCTGTGCATGGGCAAAATAATAAATAGATATAATCTGGTGTTCCGGGTTGAAAGCGGACATCTGGAAATAGTCAGTTGTATACAGGTGATCGCCGATTGTCACGTTGAGATTCATTTCTTCCATGAACTCCCGTTGCAGACAGTCTCTTGTGCCTTCCCCGAATTCCAGTCCGCCGCCGGGGAATTTAGTAATATACATTCCACGGATCAGTTCATCACTGACGAGCACCTGTTTCTGTTCATTGATCAGTAATCCATATACCCGGATATTGAAACGGTTCATGTGAATCAGAATATTTTTTTACGGAGGAATAGCCAGCCAATCGCCACGGCAATGGCGAGGGAGAGCAGGGCGACAATATAAAAAGCGTAAGGAGAGTGTTCAAAACCACTGGGCACATTCATGCCGAACAAACTCGCGATCAGAACCGGGAAGGTCATCACGATGGTGATCACTGCCAGGCGTTTCAAAACCTGGTTCTGGTTGTTGGCAATGATACTTGCAAAAGCATCCAGCGTACTGCTGAGGATATTCGTATAGATATTGGCCATCTCCAGCGCCTGTGAGTTGTCTACAATCAGGTCATTCAGGAATTCTTTCTCCTCTTCGGTCAGTCCCAGGAAATTGGTCCGTTCTATTTTCATCAGCAGCATTTCATTGGAACGAAGTGCCGTGACAAAATACACCAGGCTTTTCTGGATCCGCATCAGTTCCAGCAGGTGTTCATTTTTGCTGGCATCATATAATTTCTGTTCATAGCTATTCCGGCGCTGATTGATCTCCTTCAGGTGCTCCATGAAGTTCTGTACGATCTTTTCAATGATCTTCAGTACCATCATGCTCTTTTTATCAGGATGCCGGTTCTGAAACGTATTCAGGAATTTCTTGATCGCACTGTTCTCAAATGAATTGACCGTTAAAATCTGATTGTGGGTCAGGATAATACAGATCGGGATCGTGATATAATACGCATCACTTTCGTTGAAGGAATTGTTTTCAGTCGGCGTTTTGATCACAATCAGCTTCACGTTATCATCTTCCTCAAAACGGCTTCTTTCATCGATATCCAGTGAGTCAGTCAGAAAGTCGATGGGGATATCCAGCCCTTCCGCCAGTTCGGAGAATTCTTCCTGGCGCAGCGGGGGTAGTACATTGACCCAGGAGCCATTCTCCGGTTTGTCAATTTCGACCGTTTGCTGATTGATATTTTTGAAGTACTGTATCATTTGCCGCGGCAAAGGTAAGCGGGGTTTGGCAAACTTACCGGATCATTATTTCCGGTTGAAATCAATGGGTCATTTATGCGGCGGTTAACGATTATTTAATGTCCAATTGTCCTTCGAATACCCGTTCTGCAGGGCCACAGAGCCAGATATTGTGGTATGTATCATTGTCACTCCGTTCAAATTCCACGGTCAGGTTACCACCCAATGTGGTCACTTCAATATCATTGAATCCGTTTTCGTTGTGATAACTCATCAGGGCGGCCGCTGTTACACCGGTGCCACATGAATACGTTTCATCTTCCACCCCACGTTCATAGGTACGCACCCTGATTTTATTGCTGTTTTCCTGTTGTTCTACAAAATTCACATTGATCCCTTCTTCCGCAAAATCGCGGCTGTAACGGATCTCATGGCCTTTTTTGTATACATCCAGGTCCATTACTTCTTTAACAAGGCGTATATAGTGGGGAGAGCCGGTATTCAGGATGAAATCACCATGAAATTTCCGGATATGATCCACGTCTTTCATTTTCAGTGATACGATACCTTCAATATCGATCTCGGCTTCATGCGGACCATCGGAAGCCAGGAAATGATAGGTCTCCCGGTGTATACCGAGGTGATAGGCGAATTTGGTGATACAACGTCCGCCATTGCCGCACATACTGCCTTCCTTGCCATCGGCATTGTAATACTTCATCTCAAAGTCATATCCTTCCAGTGTATTCAGCAGCATCAGGCCATCGGCACCGATCCCAAAGCGACGGTTACACAGGTAATTGATCTGGGCCGTAGTCAATCCGGAATAGGCCTGTCCACGGTTATCGGCCAGGATAAAATCATTGCCTGTGCCCTGGTATTTATAAAAATGAAAATACATCAGATATGATCGGCGAATTGTTCAATAAATTTTTTGATCAGGTTTTCCACGGCTGCTTTTCCGTCTTTGGAGAATTCTTGTTTTACCCGGTTGGCCACAATGGCATTCAGGGCAAGACAATTATGTCCCAGTAATTTCCCCAATCCGTAAATAGCCGAGGTTTCCATTTCAAAGTTACTGATCCGGTGCTGCCCAAAACGAAAATCAGTCAGCCGGTTGATCAGGTTGGGGTTGCGGATACCCAGTCGCAGTACCCGGCCCTGCGGACCATAGAAGCCGGGGCAGGTAACGGTGATACCCTGGTGAAAATCTTTTACAAAATGTTTGATCAGGGAAGCCGCGCAGCTGCTGATATAGGGATGGCCGGTCTGGCTATGAATCTGAGTATGGGTGATAAAGGAGTGCAGGAGTTGTTGTTCCTCATCATTATGGTCGAGCCGGTAAAAGTTGAGCAGGTTATCTACGCCGAGTCCGTGTGTGGAAGCCACAAAACTATCCACCGGAATATCGGCCTGCAGGGAGCCCGACGTACCCAGTCGTACAATATTCAGGGCTTTCAGCTCTTTTTTGATTTCCCGGCTGTTGAAGTCAATATTGACCAGGGCATCCAGTTCATTCAGCACGATATCGATATTATCGGGACCGATACCGGAAGAAAGGACGGTAATACGCTTTTTGCCCACTGATCCGGTATGGCTGATAAACTCCCGGTGCTGGCGTTTTACGTCCACCCTGTCAAAATATTTGCTCACTTCGGCCACCCGGTCCGGGTCGCCCACGGTCACCACGGTATCGCCCAGCTCTTCGGGCCGGAGATCCAGGTGGTAAACGGCGCCACGATCATTGATGATCAGCTCGGATTCAGCAATTCTGCTCATATAACTGGTTTAATATGACGGAAATAAATCTATTTCAAAAATATGCTTATTTTCGCACCGGTTTTAAAAAAGGGTCCTGTGGCCGAGTGGCTAGGCAGAGCTCTGCAAAAGCTCCTACAGCGGTTCGAATCCGCTCGGGACCTCGGTAAAGGGAACAATCGAAAGGTTGTTCCCTTTTTAATTTCTCGAAAATCTTAATACCCCGCTTGCTGCCAGACAATGCAGTTGAAAAGTAAAGGGGGTTGAACCACCTGAGTTTCCAAAGCTTACCAGTTTTTATTTGTAAATTTTCCAAGATTTAATTATTCTGGAAGATTGACAATCAGGTTATTAAGAGCATAACTCTTGTTTAATCATATTTTTATACACTTTCCATTTTTGGGTCAGGAGATGGTCTTTTCCGGAAAATATACCGTAAAGACGTGGGTGTTTGTTCAGGCTGAAGCTGTTTTTTTGCTTAAACAGGAATTACCTGTCGAGGTGCTTAAATTATGGAATACAGTTTTGCCAGTGAAAATTTTGCTCCTGTACATCCGGTTATCATGGAAGCCCTGATTGCAGCCAATAAGTATCATGACTATTCTTATGGAGCTGACCAAATTAGCAAAAAGACGAAAACTTTATTAAGGGAACAATTTGGTCAACGCATTGATGTTTATTTTACCTACAATGGAATCGGGGCCAATAATTTTGGTTTATCTGTTTTGACCCAACCTTGTTCAGTTGTGCTATGTGCGGATGTTTCACATTTGTATGTGGATGAATCAACAGCTCCTGAAACGTTTACTGGTTGCCGGTTATATCCTGTCCTGACCAATCACGGAAAAATAATGTTGGAGGAACTGGAAAAAACAGCAAGACGGTTTCATTCCATCCATAACCCGATACCGGCAGTAGTGACCATCACCCAGCCAACTGAATACGGAACCATTTATACGGTGGAAGAGATCAGGGAAATTGCCCGCTTTTGCAGAAAAAACGAAATGTATTTACACATGGATGGAGCGCGGTATTTTAATGCAGCCGCTGCGCTGCATGTGCCGCTTGGATATTTTACATATAATACGGGAGTGGATGTACTCACCTTAGGGGGTACCAAGAATGGAATGATGTTTGGTGAAGTGGTAGTGTTTTTCAGTACAAAAGGCAAAGAATGGAGAAAGTACCAGTTAAAAAGGGCCATGCAGATGTCTTCTAAGACAAGATATATCGCTGCTCAGTTTGAAGCAATGATAACGAATGAATTGTGGAGGAAAATAGCCGGCCATGCCAATTCAATGGCCCTTATTTTCGAGTCTGAAATCAGGAATAAGAGTAATTTAGTTGTTACCCACCCGGTTGAGACCAATGCCGTTTTTTTGAATATGGACGAAGAGATGTACCAACGTTTAAATGAAGTGGTGCCATTTTACAAGTGGGGGCATCAAACGGGAGAAGTAAGGTTTATGTTTTCTCATGACATAAATGAGCGGGAAATACATCAGTTTATTTACAAAATGAGCTAATAAGTCAGCAATGAAATATATTTTTATACTATTCATCCTTGCATCGGGGTTTAAGTCTTCCGCGTGATTTCCTGGAAGATTACAGTTTTTGACGGCCAGCAGGTAAAAGATTTTTCCCGCATACACCGGTGGATATGCTTGAGCATTTTTCATACAATGGCCTTCTTGCATTCAAAAAACTGGGCAACAAAAGATAAAATATCCAGTTCGGCGTTTGCAGTTTCCAATCAAAGAGTTTCCGCTTTATTGTAAAATAGTACTGCTGTGTTGTTTTAAGGGGTGGATTGGTTCCGGTATTCATTCATGCATAAACACGTTGATTTTGAAAGTCATCCTTTTTTTTCTTCTTTTTCTCTCATCAAATGTCCTTGCCCAGGAGAATACAATAACAGCAGGATACAAGGAGCGAAAACTAAAGGCGTTACTTCAGCTGGAAAAGAACACCAGACCCGATACGGCAAGAGTAAATGCACTGCTTGGTGTATTGGGATCAGCATTTATTGGCAGGCAACGGGCAGAAATGGGCGCGTATTTTGAGGAGGCAGTATACCTGAGTCATAAGCTGGATTATCCAGAAGGTTTAATGGCCTGTTACAAGTGGAAAGGAGTGGATTTCTGGGGGGTGAAAAAATACGAAATGGCTCATCAGTACTTTGACTCTGCAATTGCATATGGGAGTAGCAGCTACCCGGCTGCCCGGCGGACTGATCATTTTGAAAAAGGAATTGCGGATGCTCACCGTTTAAAGGGCCTGGTATTGCTGGAACAGGATAATCTTTATATGGCGTTGAATCATTTCTTCGGCGCCTTAAAATATTATGAATTTCATCCCAGCCCCAATACCGTGCTGGTTTTTCAGAATCTCAGTAATACATACCTGCTGGTTCATAATCCTGAGCAGGCGCTATATTTTGCAAAAAAGAACACAGAGTTCTGTGAAAAGAATGATATGTCATTGTCACTTACAATTATGGCATATCTGTCGGTAATGGAAATCTATATTGAGCAGAAAAACTGGCCGGAGGTGGCTGTTTATATTAATAAAACCAGTCCGTATATACCCGATTCTGCTGAGTCAATGCTAAACTCCGGATTTTACATTTATAAGGGTAAGCTCCAGTATGAGCAAGCGCAATTTGATTCCGCATTTATCGCCTTTAAAAAAGGGCTCTATTATGCGGAAAAAAGTATGCATACGGTTAACAAAGCCGGAGCTCTGGATTACCTTTACAAAACCGCCATGAAACTGAATTTCCGGAAGGAGGCGGAAAAATATGTAACTGAACAAGAAAAAGTAGCTGAACTTACTGGTGCCAGGGTTTCTAAGATCAATGCTGCCCAGAACCGGGCTGATTTTTATCAGGCTAACGGCAATAATGAACGGGCATTGATTTTTCTTCAAAAGGCTATGATAATCCGGGATAGCCTTTTTACTGAAAACAATCAGATACAGATTAACAGGATGGCAGCAGTGTATGAATCTGAGAAAAAGGAGAAAGAAATAATAAAGCTGCAGAATGAACGGAATATTCAGTCTGTAAAACTGCGTCAGAAGACAATACTGATCCGTATATATATCGCAGCCCTCGTTGTACTGGCTGTTTTGGGATTTTTTAGTTTTCGGTATTTCAGGAATAAGCAACAGATTCAACGTCAGCAACAGGAAATTCAAAAACAAAAGATCAGGGAGTTAGAACAAGGTAAGCAGCTGGCAACTATTGAAGCAATGCTCAGCGGTCAGGAAGAAGAACGGATCCGGCTGGCCAAAGACCTCCATGACGGTCTGGGTGGTTTGCTGTCAGGTGTTAAATTAGCGGTTATGAACCTCCAGGATAAAGTGCCTGGATCAGCGGATGTAAATGGAGGGTTTGAGCATACCGCGAGGATGATTGACCAGACTATCAGTGAAATGCGTAAAGTGGCGCATAACCTGATGCCGGAAATTCTTCTGAAGTTCGGACTGGATGCAGCTTTAACGGATTTTTGTCACTCCATTCAGGTCTCTTCAGGTCTTAATGTAATTTACCAGCGTTTGGGTGTTGAAAGATCACTCGGCAGTGCCCTTGAAACCGCGATATACCGGATTGTTCAGGAACTGGTAAACAATTCCCTTAAGTACGCAGCTGCCACACAGATTGTGATTCAGGTGACTAAACAGACAGACAAAGTGACTGTTACAGTAGAGGACAATGGTAAAGGTTTTGATAAACGGCTGGTTGGGAATCAGCCTGGTGCTGGCTTGATAAATATACAGCACCGGGTGGATTATTTTAAAGGGACAATTGATATAGATTCTCAACCAGGTTACGGCACATCTGTAACTATTGAATTAAATATACTGTCATGACCGGAGTTTATATTGTGGATGATCATAAAGTGGTGATTGAAGGAATTATTTCATTATTGCAGAATGATCCGGAGATGAATGTGGTTGGTCATGCCTGCACAGCTGCTGATTGTCTTCATTTTTTTAGTTTACATACCGCGGACGTTATATTAATGGACATCAGTCTTCCCGATATGAGTGGTATCGATCTTTGCCGGATGATCAAAAGTGACTATCCGGGAATTATGGTACTGGCGCTCAGTACGTTTAACCAGGGGACCTATATAGCCAAAATGATGGAAAACGGGGCCAGTGGTTATTTACTGAAAAATGCAGGGAAAAATGAGATATTGTTTGCTTTGAATGAAGTAGTCAGCGGCAGAACTTATCTGAGTTTTGAGTCTGTACAGGCAATGAAGTCGGCGCGGAAGAAATCGGATGAATTTCCACTATTGACGAAAAGGGAAAAAGAAGTACTGTTGCTGATAACAGAGGGATTGACTAATGCGGGTATTGCCGAGCGTTTATTCATAAGTATTGACACCGTGGATACGCATCGTAAGAATCTGTATAATAAACTAAATGTAAGTAATATCGCAACACTTATAAAAGTGGCAATCAGTAATAACCTGATTGAATAATAGCAACAGTCAATTTTTTTGATGCCACATTTTGTGGCATTTTTTTTTGGAGTAGTTTATGACAAGATAATTTTCAATTCGTTGCAGCCAGCCGCTGTTTTAACAATTTTTGTAAGAATGACACAGTGAAAAATATAAATATCACGTCTTTACGGTAGCAGTTCAGCGTGGAGCCAGTGATACATTTGTGGTATGATAATACATAAATTAAACTTTCAATCAGTGAGTATGAAAATTTTTAGTTTTTTGGTTTTTACGCCAGCTGCAGTTCTGGTTTTGGGGGGATGTATGCAACAGGCTGAGGAAATGCCTCAGTCAGATTTTCTGCTGAAACTTTACAAATCTGATTCAGCCAGTGGTAAAAGCGTGTCATATACCGATCACTCGCTAAATGTTAACGGGTCGGCTAAAGCTGTGCTGAAATACCAGGTAAAGGGAAGCCGGATTGAATTGCAGATGGGTATTGAGCCGGGAACAAATGTACAGGCGAGAATGAATGCATTGCTGGTGTTTAAAAATACACCTAATCCTCTTTTGGCCGCCGGGTTGTACAGGTTTCCTGAAGATAGCAGCCGGCTGGCCATAGTATTGAAAGAACGTACTGCTGCTGCCGACTTAACCTACAGCGTTGTACTGGATGGACAGGTAGATGTTCAATATGACGCATTCAGTAAAACATTCAGTGGAACCTTCAGGTACATCCGTTTTAGTCCAATACCAGGTGAAGCGTATGACCGGTTGAATTTTACGGGTTGGTTTAACGATGCATTGCTAGAACAATAAGCTGCAATTTTATCATTCTATTAAAATAGCCGGCAAGTCATGAATTTGTACAGGTTTGTAAAATGTATTGTACTTCTTCTGAGGCAAATTTGCAGGTTTCTGCTGATTCTGATAATAAGATCAATTAAGCATCTTCAATATTAGCCGGATGAAATCAACAGCTTAAACACTGTTGTTGCCGTGATCGTGAAACGTGTAATCTTATTTATGAAAAAGATTTTTATCAGTGCGTCAGACGGGTATCAGCTGAGCGCTTTATATGCAACTCCGGTTGGTTCATCCTGTGGGACGGCTATCATTAGTTCTGCAACCGGGATAAAAAAGGAATTTTATATTCATTTTGCTAAGTATCTTGTTCAACATGGATATATTGTACTATTGTATGATTACAGGGGTGTTGGAGAATCATCGCCTAAAGGAATGGTAAAACCTGATGCATTCATGCATGAGTGGGGTATTTTGGATATGAATGCCATTCTGAATTATATGGTTTTTGAAAAAGGACATAGGGAGATCATCTGGGTCGGACATTGTATTGGTGCTCAGCTGACAGGTTTTCTCCGTAATACCCAGTATGTTAAGAAAGTGATTGCGGTAAACGCCGCTTCAGGTTATTGGGGATATCTTCCATTTCCAAGGAGGGCAATTGCCTGGATATTTTCTTACATGGTAAGCCCGCTGCTGTTGAAATTATACGGGTATGGGTCACTGGGGAAAGAAGATATGGACAAAAATATCCCCAAAAATGTTTACCAGGAATGGCAAAATTGGTGTAAAAGTAAAAATTATTACCAGCAGTTTCTCACGGATCATTTTAACACGGATAAGTTTTATAATTTTAGAATACCGGTAACATCAGTTTATACCAGTGATGATTACATGGCAAATTTTAAGACAGCACAGTCAATCTTAAATTTTTATCCCAATGCCCCATCCCGCATTATAAAGTTACAGGTGGAGCGATATACGGAATATAAAGTGGGTCATGCAGGTATTTTTAGAAAAAAATTTCACCGTGATCTCTGGACTGAATTAATGAGTCTTATTGATAGCTGATCAACTGTTAAATACGTATAAATGAAGTTTGATCTAAATTCAGGTCGTGTTTTTTTTGTTTAAAGAAATCTCATCCGATGATTTCAACCAGTTATTTACATACCTGAATTCCTTTTCTGAAATGACAAAGAAACGATTTGGGCCTCATGATTTCAGCCTAAATGGGATACAGACGTTTTATGCAGATCGCTACTATACCGGTTATATCATCATAAATGAGGAAGATCAGCAGCTAATTGCCTATGCGGTGGTACGGCAAGGATATGTTTCTGGTGATTATGAACGATATCTCCGTTATGGGACATTGCCGGATAGCTATTATGATTGTACAGTGGCGCCTTCTGTTGCAGATGCATGGCAGGGTAAGGGGATTGGCGATTTACTAATGCAGTTCATTTTAAATGAAGTAAAAAGGAAGCAATACCGGCGTATCGTGTTATGGGGTGGTGTGCAAAGTGATAATAGCCGTGCTGTCCGCTTTTACGAAAAGTATAATTTTATCCGGGTTGCTGATTTTTTTCACAATGGTTGTAATCAGGATATGATCTGCTTACTTCCTGACTAAATGTAACTTTCGCTGGTTAAACGGCAAAATGTAAACCGGCCGGTTCAATTTTTCAAATTGTATATATCCCGATCATGTCCGGTTGTAATGGTATTGCTTTAAGCTAAAAAGTGAGTATAGGGACTAAGTAAAAATATTAAATAATATGAAAATTGAACATGTTGCAATCTGGACTGACAACCTTGAGCGATTAAAGGAATATTACATGAAATATTTCGGGGCAGTACCTGGTGATAAGTACCATAATAGTAGTAATGGTTTTAGCAGCTATTTCCTCGTATTCGGTACCGGGGCAAGACTTGAGATTATGTTTATGGCCGATATTCCTTCCAACTTAAACGATACTGTTTACAGGCAGCACAAAGGAATCATACACCTGGCATTTGCTGCTGATTCAATAGCAGAAGTGGAAAAAAAGGCCGCTGAGTTACAGGAAGATGGATTTCCCATTCTGAAAGGCCCCCGGTTGACCGGTGATGGTTACTATGAATTTGAAACACTTGATCCGGACAGTAACAGGATCGAAGTTACTTTTAGAACACTTGAATTCTGAATTTTTCAGAAGTGTCGTATAGGCAAGATGAACAGTAGTAAAATATATCGTTATAATTAGTTAAGCTTTAAGAAATGAAAATTCATAGTACGGATTACACGGATACTTTTATATTGATAGCCGATGATTGTCCGGCACCAGCCGGTGAAATTCCTCCCCGGAAAGGGGACGCGGTAACTGTGGCTGGTCTGCAGTTTGACATGATCAGTAAAAACCCATATAAGTTCACCTCAGATGAAGTGCTCTTTCATGTTTTTGCTGTCCGGAATGATCTGACTAAAACAGAACTTAAAGAAGCCAGACTGGCTTTTTTCTCCAAAGGTCAGCCTTGTTTCAGGGCTTCACCTTTAACAAAAAGATACGGTTGGGGGATACATTATGATATGAAGGGGAAAATGGCGCTTTATAGCTGTGATTCTCGTGAGTATAGAAGTTTTTCACTGGATAAATCAATGAAAATTTTAAAAGCAATGAAATCGGCTAAATAAGTCATTTATGCGGGGATGTGTATTCTGCAACGCTTAACGCTCTTTTTACTCAATAAACGCCTTACTCCACTTCGGTGTATAATAGGTCCGGAGTGAATCCAGCATTTTTGAGGTATCGGCCGTGCTGGCCTGGAGGAGAAAGAAGAGTTTGAAACTGATGGAATCGGCGGTTTCCATTTTCACATCTGTTGGCAATGACTTTAATTTCTGATAACGGGTCAGGGCCCTTTGACGGCCGGCCGTTTCCACCACAAATTTATACATGCCGGATGGCGTTGCCGGAACTGATGTTTGTGCAACCGGGTTTGGATTGCTGCTGTCGGTTGTGGCAACCGGAGTGGTGGAGGGTTCTGTTTTTATTTCAGGCTCCGGAACCGGTTCTGTTTTTTTCACGATTTCAGGACTACTGGTTTCCGTACTATTGTTCTTATAGATCGTATACCCGCCCCAGATCGCTAACCCGATTCCGGCTATGACGAGGACAAAAGCAACCGGCTTTTTCCATTGTACCGGATTCCGCCGGCTATTTAATAAGTCCTTGTAATCATTCTCGCCCATTTGTGAACTGTGGTCGGCCATGGGCTGGAAATTCTCCTGGTCTTTTAAAACTTCAGGTTGAAGCACACCGGCTGTAAAATCAAGTCCGCCCGATTGGGTTTTGGTCAGCTGTCCGATGCCATCCAGGACAAATGGCTTTCCAATATTCAAAAACTGCTGCCCCAGCCAGAGATGAGAATCCAGATCCGCAGCGGCCAGGGCTTTCATTTTACCCGACTTGGCAGCGATATATTCGGTCAGTGCGGTATTTTCTTTAATTGTGTTGTTATATTCAAAACGAATTCCTTCAATGGGTTCTGGTTTACTGTTCTTATCTGCTTCAGGATCAATGATTACCGATGGGTCGAGGTGAAAAGTGCCGATCCCGGGAAGGTCCAGCTTTTTATGAGAATACAGATACTGGGCGAGAAGCAGCGCTAATTTCAATGTGTTGGATTTTTACAGATACAATATAGATATTTTATGGGACTAAGGCAAGTACATTAGCCCCTTATGCTTTAATTTTGTATGAATTATGCTGAATGCAGAAGAAAAAGCTTTCCTGGAATACTGGACCGAAAACAGGTTAGCTAAAAAACGGATACTGAGACAATTGTATGCCGGCCTTCCGTTGGCAATGATACTGGTTGTTGCCATTTTTGCAAACCTGCTCGCTGGTTGGTACAGCAGGGCCCTGATGGAACTTTCAAGGGAAAGTTCTTCTCTGATTATCATTTTACTGATCGCGGCTCTTTCAATTATCGTCTTTATCGTAATCTTTTCTGCCCGGCATCGTTGGGAACAAAATGAGCTCCGCTACCGGGAACTATTACACAAAGCAGAAAAAAACTGATTTTTTTTAATTAATTGCAGCGAATCAGCCTTTTAGTAGGTCTTATTCCGGAATTGCACCAATCGTTGAGTATGAAGAATTTTATTGTTAGTGTATTTGTTAGCCTTTTAATCCTGCCGGGAACCGGTTGTCTGAAAGACAATAGTTGTAACGCAAAATCGGTGGAAAGTGAGCGGACTACTATGACAAATTATGCTACAGCGAACGGGTTAACAGTTACCGAACACAGTAGTGGGTTTCAGTATCAGATCATTTCGGCCGGAGCCGGACAAACACCCTCCCTTACATCAACGGTATCTGTGCGCTATACCGGCAAACTGATGGATGGGACTGTTTTTGATTCTGTAACCGGGACCCCCATTAGTTTTTCGTTGGGTCAGGTAATTCCAGGCTGGCAACTGGCTGTTCCCCTGATTCAGGAAGGTGGACTGATTCGGATTATTCTTCCTTCATCCCTGGCTTATGGATGTACAGGTTCAGGAGCGATTCCCCCGGATGCCGTCTTATTTTTTGAAATTCAACTTGTAGATGTTCAATAATTGCTGAGCCTTTACTGCTTATGCTCTGCTAACCCCGTCCTGCTTGCAGCGGCGGGGTTCTTTTTTACTGTATTTTTGATTCAAATCTTTCAATTTGCCATACGAAGCAATCTCAGTTTTCGATATTTTCAAAATCGGGGTTGGCCCTTCCAGCTCACACACCCTCGGACCCTGGCAGGCCGCCAGGCGTTTTGTCCAATCCCTTGAGGAAAAAGGTCAGCTACAGGAGATTATTCAACTCCGGGTATTATTATATGGCTCACTGGCAAAGACCGGTAAAGGTCACGGCACAGATGTGGCGATACAGCTTGGACTGTGTGGAGAAGATCCGGTCAGTTTTGCAGTGGATCAGATCGATGCCAGGATCCGGGATATTACCACGATGCATAAATTATTGCTGAACGGAAAACATGAAGTGGAGTTCAATCCGGCCGAAGACATCGAATTCCTTTTTGCCGAAACCCTCCCTTTCCATCCCAATGCCATGACCATTCTGGTAAAACTGCAACATGGAACTGACTTAGCTGAAACCTATTATTCGGTAGGAGGTGGCTTTGTAATAAAAGAAGGAGAGGAGAAGGCCGCCGGATCTTCCGTGCAATTGCCTTTTCCTATAAATACCGCGGATGATCTGCTCCATTGGTCTATAAAGACTGGTATGAGCATTTCCGATATAGTGCTCGAGAATGAAA
Organism: Bacteroidota bacterium; assembly: GCA_963169885.1. Taxonomy (GTDB): domain Bacteria; phylum Bacteroidota; class Bacteroidia; order Chitinophagales; family Chitinophagaceae; genus JJ008. The sequence goes on along the minus strand of CAUJFR010000154.1, from coordinate 6,509 downwards.
ACACCTGGCGAAAAGAAGAGGAAACCCGTCTGGCCGCACTAAATATCTGGCGGGTGATGAAGGAATGTATGTACCGGGGTTGCCATACTACAGGGATATTACCGGGCGGCTTACTTGTAAACAGAAGAGCGGCGGCACTCAATCAAAAACTGCTGGCCGGGAAAGTGTATACAGATTATAATGGCTGGCTTTCTGCAATAAGAACCGGCGGTAATAACTTTAAATATACCCTCGATTGGGTCAGTTGTTTTGCCCTGGCCGTAAATGAAGAGAATGCTTCTTTTGGGCGGGTGGTGACCGCACCTACCAATGGAGCTGCAGGGGTTATCCCAGCCGTCTTGAATTACTATATTGCCTTTTGTGACGGAAATCAGGAGGAAAAAGTGGTTCAGTTTCTGTTGGCTGCAGGCGAAATCGGCAGCATATTTAAAAAGGGAGCCACCCTTTCCGCCGCAATGGGTGGTTGCCAGGCGGAGATCGGGGTGTCTTCAGCGATGGCTGCAGCCGGTCTGACCGAATGTATGGGAGGATCACAGAAACAAGTGATGATGGCCGCCGAAATAGCCATGGAACATCACCTCGGACTGACCTGTGATCCAATAGGGGGGCTGGTGCAGGTGCCCTGCATCGAACGGAATACCATGGGAGCCATCAAAGCCATTACGGCCTCCCAGCTGGCCCTGCAAAGTACCCCGGATTTTGCCAAAGTATCTCTGGACGCGGTGATCAAAACCATGTGGGAAACCGCCCTGGACATGAACCATAAGTACAAGGAAACAGCGGACGGCGGTCTGGCCATTAATGTTCCCCTAAGTTTGCCGGAGTGTTAATCCTAAGGAAAGACGGTGCAAGTCCCGGTTGTTTGTATTAATTTTGAAAGAACTTACTACATAACAAAAAGGATGTTGTAAATTTAGTTCACTTCAAAACCTGATTTTAACCAATTCAAAATTATCTGTCATGGCTACTAAAAAGCAAGCGAAGAAAAAAGTCGCCAAACCGGCTGCCCGTAAAAAATCCGCTCCCAAAAAGAAAGCGGTGAAAAAAGCTGCTAAAAAAGCAGTGAAAAAAACAGTAAAGAAAGCCGCTAAAAAAGTGGTAAAAAAAGCAGCGCCTAAAAAAGCCGCAACAAAAAAAGCCGTTAAAAAAGTAGCCAAAAAAGCGGTAAAAAAAGTCGCGAAGAAAGTGGTGAAGAAAGCGGCACCTAAAAAAGTAGTAAAAAAAGTGGCTCCTAAAAAAGTTGCTCCTAAAAAACCAACCGCTAAAAAGCCCGTTGCTAAAAAACCGGTGGCCGTAAAACCCGCCCCGCCAAAAGCCGTAGTTAAAAAGCCCGTTGCTAAAAAACCAGTGGTTAAAAAGACACCCGCCCCCAAACCAACGCCGGCACCTGAGGTAACAGCGGCTCCGGTAATGGTGGAAGAGATCACCGAAGTATTTAGTACACCAGAAGGTGAAGTGGAAGTGACCCAGACCATTCTCACATTTGAAGAAGAGGGAAATGGCGAGTCCATGACTGACGATAATAAGGAGGATGCTTCTGCATAAGCAAAGCTGAAAAATAAAAACGAGGCCGCCTTTAGATGCGGCCTTTTTTTTTAAACACATAGGAGTCACATAGATTCATAGGTGGCACATAGCATACATCTTACACTATGTCTCACCTATGTTCCTATGATTCTATGTGTTAAAATATTCCGCGAAGCGGAAGGCGGCTTTGCCGCTTTTTATAACACATAGGTACATAGATTCATAGGTGGCACCTAGCATTCATCTTACACTATGTCTTACCTATATCCCTATGATTCTATGTGTTAAACTAATCCGCGAAGCGGAAAGCCATTGCCACAAAAAAAAGCCGCCTCATCTGAGACAGCTTTTTTTTGTTATATGCCGGTTATCAATTCAGATCAGGATTGACGTTCTCGCCTGTCTTACCGAAGTTTTGAATTTCGTTATACAATGTGTCTCTTTCCACCGGCGCTCTTTTTGCCTGACGGATCAGGTGGACCAGTTCTGTGGTGGACATAGCCGGGTTCAGCTCTTCTGAGCCGGCCATACTATAGATCTTTGTGGTATCGTCAATAGTACCATCAATATCATCTACCCCGAAGGATAAAGATAACTGAGCCTGCTGACGGCCTAACATCGGCCAGTAGGCTTTGAGATGCGGGAAATTATCCAGGTAGATCCGGGCAATGGCATAGAGCCGCATGTCTTCGATATGGGTACTCTCGGGTACATTACTCATATCATTATCCTTATTCCGGAATTTCAGTGGAATAAACGTGTTAAAGCCTTTTGTTCGGTCCTGCAGTTCCCTTAACCGGCGCATATGATCTACCCGGTGTGTATAGTTCTCAATATGACCATACAACATTGTGGCATTGGAATGTAAGCCAAGCAGGTGAGCGGTCTCATGTATTTTCAGCCAGCCATCGGCATCCACTTTGTCCGCGCATATCTTTTCCCGGATCTCGGGATGAAAAATTTCGGCACCTCCGCCCGGAATGGAATCCAGTCCGGCTTCGATCAGGAATTTCAAACCGTCTTCCACGGATAATTTGGCTTTCCGGAACATATAATCATATTCCACGGCCGTAAAAGCTTTGATATGTAAATCCGGGCGATGGGCCTTGATCTGTTTCAGCAGGTCAGCAAAAAAAATCAAGTCCATTTTCGGATGTACACCCCCAACGATATGTACTTCTGTAACCGGCTTTCCGTCATATTTTTTAACCATATCCAGCATCTGCTGAATGGTCAGTTCCCAGCCATCTTCTTTTTGGGCGTAAAGTTTACTGTACGAACAGAAATTACAACTGAATACACAGACATTGGTGGGCTCAATATGGAAATTACGGTTGAAAAAGACTTTATCGCCGTGTAACCGTTCTTTTATGGAGTTGGCCAGGCTTCCCACAAAACCCAGGCTGGCTTTTTCAAAAAGAGTCAGGCAGTCAGCATCGGTGATCCGTTCACCGGCTTTTACTTTGGCGGCAATGGACTGTAGTTCGGGTGCAAGTACTTTATCGGTCACCATAATTCAGGCAGATTAATAGGCAAAGTTAAGCAGACCGGCAATGCCTTTTACCGGAAAATTATCGGGCCGGAAAAATTCTTATCTTCCCCTTTCATAGCATCCACTTACCAAATAGTTTTCTCATGAACCTGAAAATGCGCCTTACGACATTAAGCTTTTTGCAGTTTTTTGTATGGGGTATCTGGCTGATTTCCCTGGGTGGTTATATGTTTGCCAGTTTTAATAATCCCGTAGACCTGGACCTGGGATTTAAAGTGGGGAATACCTATGGCACGATGGGTTGGGCTTCATTGTTTATGCCAGCTTTGCTGGGGATATTGGCCGATAAGTATATCCGGGCCGAAATTGTCCTGGGGATCAGTCATATCCTTGGCGGCTTCGCCCTTTATTATGCCAGCACCGTTACCAATGCGGCTGATATGTATTGGGCCATATTCGCAGTCAGCTGTTTCTATATGCCGACAATTGCCCTGAGTAATTCGGTGTCTTACAGTCTGCTCAGTAAAAATAATTTTGATATACAAAAGAGTTTTGCCCCGATCCGGGTTTGGGGTACTGTTGGTTTCATTGTGGCCGAATGGGCCGTTGACCTGCTCGGTTGGACACAAAACAGTAATCAGTTCTATTTTGCTGCAGTGGCCGGTGTTTTCACCGGACTCTATTGCTTTACACTGCCTCCGGTCCATACTAACAAGTCAGCCGAGAAAAAATCATTTGCCACCCGGCTCGGACTGGATGCCTTCCAGTTATTTAAAAGCCCGATGATGGCTAAGTTTTTCCTGTTCGCCATGTTCCTCGGAGCGGCGCTGCAGATCACGAATATGTTTGGGAATCCTTTCCTTGGCGATTTTGGAAAGATCCCGGAATACGCCGATAGTTTTGCCGTGAAGCACAGTAATATCCTGATCTCTTTGTCGCAGATATCTGAAACGTTGTTTATCCTGACCATTCCTTTTTTCCTCCGTCGCTTTGGTATTAAACAGGTGATGCTGTTCAGTATGATTGCCTGGGTGCTCCGTTTTGCCTTATTCGGCGTCGGAAATCCGGGAAGCGGATTGACCTTACTGTTGTTGTCCATGATTGTATATGGAATGGCATTCGACTTCTTTAATATCTCCGGTTCATTGTTTGTTGACCGGGAAGCAAGGCCGGAGATCAGGGCCAGTGCACAGGGATTGTTTATGCTGATGACCAATGGCCTCGGGGCAATCCTGGGTGGGTTGTTTGCGGGTAAAATTGTTGACTATTTTACCGATGCGGCAGGCACAAAAGACTGGCAGAATATCTGGTTCTCCTTCGCGGCCTATTCGCTGGTGATTGCCGTACTCTTCCTGGCTATATTCAAATACAAACACCAGCCCGGACAAACAGCGGCTATAAAACACTAACTGTACGTTATTAAAAATAAAAATCCCGGATGCGGTACAATTTGCATCCGGGATTTTTTTATTTAAGCGAAAATTAAATATGCGACTCGATCTTTCTTACAAAATTCGCTTTCGGCTGTGCACCTACTAATTTGTCCACTACCTGGCCGTTTTTAATAAACAAAATTGCCGGGATGGAAGTGATTCCGTAATTCATGGACACCTCAGGGTTATTGTCCACGTTCAGTTTGCCGATATTGGCCTTGCCATCATATTCTTTAGAAAGTTCTTCAATTACCGGCCCGATAGCGCGGCAGGGACCACACCACTCAGCCCAGAAATCGATCACGGTCAGTTTATCGGAAGCTAATACATCTGTTTTAAAGTTCGCGTCTGTGAATTCTTTTGCCATTGTATAATTTTTTGTTTTTGTTCTTTTAAGGATAGCAAATTTAAGTCCTGCCTGTGTAACATGTGATAGTGGCACAAAGTTGTGTAAAACTTGCCTGCACGGTTGAAAACTTGTCAGGGAAACTTGTTAACAGCTGTTAAAATCCTGTACTTAGTACCTGTCAGCTGGTCAGTACCTGTACCTCCAGTTCCGGCTTTTCTTCCAGGAACCGGATCATTTCCTCATTCATTTCAAAACCGCCACTCATAGTCACCAGGCTGATTTTCATTTTATTCCGGGGTTCTGACAGGTTGATCCGCAGGGTTGATTTGCCCGGGAAATCATGCATGTTTTTTTCGATAAAACGGACCATTTCAGCACTGATAACACCCGGATGGGCTTCAATGGTGACCTGTTTGGTCATGGTTTTTTTCATGCTCTCAGCCAGGCTGACCGCCGTTAGCTTAAACTCAAATTCTTCTTTATTATACCTGGGTTTGAAATGACCATGGATGAGCACAGTGCTTCCCGGCTGTAGTATCGGGGTAAGCCGCATATAATCTTCGCTGAAAAGGGCGATTTCGGTTTTACCGGAATAATCTTCAATAACAAATATCCCGAACTTATTTCCGCTACGGGCAATCCGGTGCTGTGCATCGGCCACCAGGCCTACGATCCGGAAGGGGCGGCCCGGGTTGGACTGCATGCGGATACTGTCCTTGAATTCGTTAAAGTCAGCCAGGGTGGTCACACCATAGTGTTTCATCTCAAAACGGTAATTGTCCAGCGGATGCCCGCTGAGAAATATTCCCGCTACTTCTTTTTCATGATCGAGTTGTTCCACCAGTGACCAGGTGGGACAGTCCGGAATACGGGGCGGGGGAATTTCCATACTGGCTGGCAGATCTCCAAAAAGGGTATTGGTACTGCTGGCATTCTGGGCCGTCATGATCTGCCCGAACTTGATGATCTTTTCCAGCCCGTTCACGGTTTCACCCTCAGGGATAGTAAAGTACTGTGCCCGGTGATGTTCCGGGAAACGATCAAAGCCGCCGGTATAAGCAAGGCTTTCCAATGTTTTTTTGTTGACTGTCCGCTGGTTGATGCGTTTGATAAAGTCAAATATGTTTTTAAACCACCCGTTTTTCTTTCGTTCCTCTATAATACTTTCCACTGCCGCTTCACCCACTCCTTTCAGTCCGCCAAGTCCAAACCGGATTTCTCCCTGATCATTCACCGCAAATCCTTTCAGCGATTCATTGATATCCGGCCCCAGCACTTTTAATCCCATCCGCTTACACTCTTCCATAAAGAAAGTGATCTTATCAATGCTGCCGGCGTTATTCAGCACCGCCGCCATATACTCGGCCGGGTAATGCGCTTTGAGGTAGGCCGTCTGGTAAGCCACATAGGCATAACAGGTGGAGTGCGATTTATTGAACGCATACTGGGCAAACGCTTCCCAGTCGGTCCAGATTTTCTCCAGTTTATCTTCAGGTAAGTTCTTTTCTTTTGCACCGCTGATAAACTGAGCCTTCATTTTATCCAGCACCGCTTTCTGCTTCTTACCCATCGCTTTTCGCAGCACGTCCGCATCTCCTTTACTGAAGCCGGCAAGTTTCTGCGCCAGCAACATCACCTGTTCCTGGTACACCGTGATCCCGTAGGTTTCCTGCAGGTACTCTTCCATTTCCGGCACATCGTAGCTGAT
>CAUJFR010000153.1 GCA_963169885.1 Bacteroidota bacterium | reverse complement strand
CCATAAATCAACGGAATAACGAATGTTTACGTACGAAGGCTTGAACCATTCATCAAAAAGGCTTGTTAAAAGCCTGTAAAGACAAGAAAAGCAGGGTTTTTGCGTTATTTTTGGTTCTATGTCCAATATAATTAAATACCTGACAAATATGAAGAGACTCCCCCTGGTTGTGCTGATGTTGGTTGCGGCTTCTTTCCTGGCGTTCAAGTCAATGGGAAAGACGGTCAGCAGTGCTACTCCTCCCGGTAACTATGAAAAAATAATGAAACTGGTTGGTCAGATGTTGTCTGAAGGTCATTACAGTCCACAGGCCATCAATGATGCGTTTTCGAAGAAAGTATACAGGAAATTCATTGGCGAACTGGATCCGGATAAAAACATACTTCAGCAATCCGATCTGGATGCCCTTAAGAAATATGAAACCCGGGTGGATGATGAAATAAACGGTGCGGTAGTGGAGTTTCCCCTGGCTGCCGGCAAATTATTTAATGTCCGGGTGGAACAGGCGTCTGCAATGATCACTGAGATCCTGGCCAATCCGTTTGATTTTACGGTAGATGAGGAAGTGATGCTGGATGCCGATAAACTGGAATTTACCAGTAATGCCACGGCTCAGCAGGAAAGATGGAGAACCAAGTTGAAATTCATGACCCTGGAACGTTATGCGGACCTGCTGGAAATCCGTGAAAAAAATAAAGGGAAGGAAGGATTTGTCGCTAAAACCGATGAAGAGCTGGAAAAAGAGGCACGTGAGCGGGTAAAGCGGATCATGGACCGCACATTTGAGCGGTATCGTTTTAAGTTCAGTGATGATGACAAATTCAATCTGTACGTGAATAATATCACCACTACGATGGATCCTCATACTGAGTTTTTTCCACCGGTTGACAAACGTTATTTCGATGAGGAAATGAGTGGCAGTTTCTTTGGTATTGGCGCATCATTACAGTATGATGACGGCAATATCAAGATCAGCAGTATCCTGACCGGTAGTCCGGCTTACAAATCCGGAGAGTTGCAGGTGGGTGATATTATACAGAAAGTAGCCCAGGGCAAAGAGGAGCCGGTGGACCTGACCGGATTCCTGGTAACTGATGCAGTGAAAGTAATTCGTGGTAAAAAAGGAACGGAAGTAAGGTTGACGTTGAAAAGAATGGATGGCTCAATAAAAATAGTTTCGCTGATCCGTGATAAAATTGTACAGGATGAGACCTTTGCCCGGAGTGCAGTGGTACAGGAAGGGACTGCGAAAATCGGTTACATTTATCTGCCTGAATTTTATGCCAATTTTGAAGACCCCAATGGTGCCCGTAGTTATAAGGATGTTGAGAAAGAAGTAATCAAGCTGAAAGAGGAGAAAGTAGATGGTATAGTGATTGATCTGCGTAACAATGGCGGAGGTTCTCTCTATGATGTGGTACAGATGGCCGGACTCTTTATTGAAGATGGTCCGATTGTACAGGTGAAAGACCGGGAAAATAAACCGAGTGTGTTGAAGGATAAGGATCGGGGTGTATTATATACTGGACCTCTCGCGGTGATGGTAAATGAATTCAGTGCCTCAGCTTCTGAAATTTTTGCCGCTGCTATACAGGATTATAACAGGGGTGTGGTGATCGGTAGTACCTCTACTTATGGAAAAGGAACGGTACAACGGAATATCGGCCTTGATCCGGAGAATGGCTATTCCATGTCCAACTCTGATCTGGGCACGGTCAAACTCACACTACAGAAATTTTACCGGATCAATGGAGGATCAACCCAGCTCAAGGGAGTGAGTTCGGATATTGTATTACCCGATAACCTGGAATACCTGAAAGTCCGGGAAAAGGACAGTGAAGATGCGTTACCCTGGGATGAGATCTCCAAAGCCGGATACAATAACTGGAAACCCGGTTATGACCTGGAAGTGATCAAACAGCTCAGCAAACAACGCCTGGATGGTGATCCTACTTTCCGTCTGATTGCCGAATCCACTGACTGGTTATCCAAACAGAGTGAAAAGAAGTATTCACTGCAGCTGGAGAAATACCGTAAAGAGCAGGATAAGGTGAAAGCCACTGTAAAACAACTTGAGTCCTTGCTGAAGCTTAAAAATCAGCTCGACGTGAGTGCCTTACCATCGGAAGTAAATCGTTGGGCAGATGATAAAACCAAGCAGGAACGTTTCCAGTTATGGCTGAAGAGTTTGCAGAAGGACATTTACCTGGACCATGTGGTGAAGGTTATGAATGATATTATCAGCCAGCAAAACCTGGTTAAAGCAAAAACGGAGGAACCCGTTAAAAAGGCATTTTAGAGGGTAATAAATATATTGACGGGCGTATTTGATCCGGGCAATCCTTTAGGAGGAGAAACCGGCCAATACGCCCGTTCTTGTTGAATCAGAATGAGTAAATTATAAATACCGTTCATTTAGTATGTTGAGGTGGTGTTGTGCATGACCTGCCAGCATATAGCCGATACCAAGTACATATACCGGCCAGCCACTGGCGGTACCCGTTGCCTCCAGTTGTTTTTCGTTAAAAGAAGCAAACATGATTTCATTGGCGCGGCGGATGGCCCGGAACTCCTCAGTCATTTCACTCCACTTCCGGTTACTGCATTGGGCATTATCTGCGTATTGGTTTTCATCAAAGCCGGGTAAAGGTTGTTGTTCTCCTCTGGCGATACAAAGTGCCCGGTAAGCAAAAACGCGCTCCGCATCCATAATATGTTGCAACACTTCCCGGATAGTCCATTTATCCGGACCATAACGAAAATCTCTTTTTTCAACCGGGAGATCATGCAGAAACGCAGTAAAAGTTATGGCCTGTTTACTCAGTATTTCATTAAGATCATCTCCCTCCACCTGGTTGATATACTTATGGTAAAAAACAGGTACCCGGTTTATATCTGGACGTGGCATAGTAATACTTTTTTTATGATTAACTGTTCAAAGGGGCTCCGACCGCAATATCACAACGATGACCCGGCTGACCATGTGCAGGATTCAAACCAGCTCCGCTGTTTGTGGTGGCTTTTCTTGGCAGCAGTTCATTGGCAGGTGTAGCGGGTGCCGGTGTGGCCTGAATAGGAGTGATAGCTGGAGTTGGTGCAGGTGCTGGTTGTGCAGCCGGACTATTTAAAGGCGCACCAACGGCTATATCACAACGGTGTCCAGGTTGCCCGTGTGCGGGGTTAAGCGCAGTACTTGTTGATGCCGGAGCAGGGTTGACCGTCCCGTTTGCCGGCATGGGTTGCGATTGCGCAGGGACTGTTGTATTTGAAGCCGGTACATCCGGTGTGGTATTCTCATCCTTGCTTCCGCAGGCGGTGAGCAAGCTGATAGCCAGTATTAAAGTAGCATATTTCAGACGGATCATATTCGTTTTTTTAAATTGAAGAATGTTGTGGGCTGTAAAATAAGGAAGATTTACCAATCCTGCTTCAGCGAAGGATGAAAGGATTGGCTGGCACGCTGTACCTGCAAATTGTAGTGGGGTATCCTGACTTAACCGGCACAAAAAAACCGCGGGAGATCCCGCGGCAAAAAAACGAACTGTGTAATGAATTAATTTTTAATGATTTTTTGGTTGAATTTGATACTACCATCGCTGTTTACGGCAGTGATAAGGTACATTCCTTTCTGTAACTGCTGGCCATCAAATTCTGCAATATTGCTTCCTTTACGGGCCGCCATACGAATCTGGCGGAGTTGAGCACCTGAAGCACTGTATAAGGTAATAAGGTAGGCTTCATTTTCAACCACATTAATATTCACGGAGAGTTTTGCTGAAAATGGATTCGGGTATGCATTCATGGAGCTGCCTGATTTTTCACCAGCTTTAAAACTAACCACGGCTGAATAAGTGGAAGAACCATCTATATCA
>CAUJFR010000152.1 GCA_963169885.1 Bacteroidota bacterium | reverse complement strand
TGATGAATTTAAAGAAATCGGACCATCCCGCACGGAAACACCCGTAATGCCCACTGGAAAAATAAGATTCGCTGTCATCAATATCAACCATCCGCATATTTATGGTATGACAGAAGCCATAAAAAGAGGGGGTGGCGAGCTGGTAGCCTTGTATGCCAAAGAAGCAGACCTGACCGCCGCTTTTTTAAAAACATTTCCGGAAGCAAAGATGGCAAAGAGTGAAGCGGAGATCCTCGAAGATCCGTCTATTCACCTCGTATTAAGTTCAGGCATTCCCGATGAAAGGGCCCCGCTGGGTATCCGGGTCATGCAGCATGGCAAGGATTATTTAACGGATAAGCCGGGTATCATAACGCTGAAGCAATTGGCAGCCGTAAAAAAAGTACAGCAAGAAACCAAACGGATCTACTCCATCATGTACAGTGAACGGCTGGAAAACAAAGGCACGGAAAAAGCCAGTCAGCTGGTTAAAGCAGGGGCTATTGGCCAGGTGATACAAACAATCAATTTAGCGCCTCACCGGATCAACAATAATATAGGTAAAACCGGACTGGCTGTACGTCCGGATTGGTTCTGGGATAAGAAACGGTTCGGTGGCATATTAACTGATATTGGTTCACATCAGTTCGACCAGTACCTGCATTTTACCGGCAGTACGCAAGCGGAAGTGGTGGCGTCGCAAGTTGGAAATCTGCATCATCCGGATAAACCATTATTTGAGGATTTTGGCGATGTGATGCTGCGCGGTAACGGAGGTGTGGGCTATATCCGTGTGGATTGGTTTACTCCGGACGGACTCAATTCCTGGGGCGATGGCCGCCTGACCATTATGGGCACAGAAGGCTATATTGAAGTACGCAAGAATACGGATATCGTATCGGCGCATAAAGGTGGTAACCATTTATACCTGGTGAATAAAAAGGAAATGCTGCATATGGATTGTAATAATGAAGTCCTTCATTTCGGCCCTTTATTTGTAGACGATGTGATAAACAGGACAGAAACAGCCATGTCACAGGCACATTGTTTCCTCGCTACCGAGCTGGCATTAAAAGCACAGAAGAAAGCAACCCTCCTTGAATTAAAAAAGTAAACGGCTTAATGGTGAATTGAAGAATGCATTGATTGATCTGTCATCTTTCAACCACCCCATCCCTCCCGGTCAAGACTGCGGTAGTGAATCGCTTCGGCCAGGTGTTCGGGTTTGATATCGGGACTGTCACACAGGTCTGCGATTGTCCGGCTCACTTTCAGAATCCGGTCATAAGCCCGGGCGGAGAGGTTGAGTTTTTGCATGGCCACTTTAAGCAGGTTAGCCCCCACCGCATTAATCACGCAGATTTCTTTTAATTGCTTACTGCTCATCTGTGCATTGCAATACACGCCCGGATTTTCTTTATAACGTTCCGCCTGTATTTCCCTGGCCTTGATGACCCGGTCACGGATTGCACTGGAAGGTTCTGCCGGCCGGATGGCGGAGAGCTCACTGAAAGCCACGGGTGTAACTTCCACATGAAGGTCAATCCGGTCGAGCAGGGGCCCTGAAATTTTATTTAAATATTTCTGCACCATACCCGGACCGCAACTGCATACCCGGTCCGGGTGATTGTAATACCCGCAGGGACATGGATTCATTGAAGCCATCAACATAAAAGAAGCCGGGAAGTCCACCGCAACTTTCGCTCTGGAGATCGTAACCCTTCTTTCTTCCATCGGCTGCCGCATCACTTCCAGTACCGTCCGTTTAAATTCAGGCAACTCATCCAGGAACAACACGCCGTTATGTGCCAGTGAAATTTCTCCGGGTTGAGGAATTCCACCCCCGCCTACGAGGGCTACATCGGAAATCGTGTGATGGGGACTTCTGAATGGCCGCTTGGATACCAACGTGGCATTCTCCGGTAATTTGCCGGCGACCGAATGAATCTTGGTGGTCTCCAATGCTTCCTGCAAGGTCAGCGGAGGCAGAATGGTAGGCAGTCTTTTAGCCAGCATGGTTTTTCCGGCACCGGGCGGACCAATCAGAATGGCATTATGTCCGCCCGCAGCCGCGATCTCTAAGGCCCGTTTGATATTCTCCTGACCTTTTACTTCGGAAAAATCAATTTCAAAATCATATTGTGAATGGAAGAACTCTTCCCGGGTATTGATCACGACAGGTTCCAATCCCTGCTCCCCGTTGATAAAGAAATCAATCACTTCGTTGATATGCCCGATACCGTATACCTGCAACTGATTCACCATGCCGGCTTCTTTGGCATTTACATTGGGTACGATTAATCCTTTAAATCCTTCTTTGCGTGCCTGGATGGCAATGGGCAACGCTCCCTTGATGGGCCGTATTTCACCGTTAAGCGATAATTCACCCATGATAATATAGGAAGACAAGGACTCCGGATTACTGATTTGTTCAGAAGCAGCGAGTATACCCAATGCAATCGGAAGGTCAAACGCCGTACCGCTTTTGCGGATATCCGCCGGTGCCATATTCACCACCACTTTGGTGCGGGGAAAATCATAGTTATTTGTTTTGAAGGTACTCTCGATTCGTTGCAGGCTTTCCTTTACCGCATTATCCGGTAAACCCACAATCATCGGGTCCTTACCCTGGTTCTGTATCCAGTTTACTTCTATGGTGATCGTGGTGGCTTCCACACCGTATACGGCACTGCCAAATGTCTTGATAAGCATACTGGCAAGGTAGCGCATGTTGTCGCCTCAGCCCTCTTGCAGCCGCTTGTGTTTTTCCCGTAAAAACCGTTTTATTTCCCGGATAAAATGGTGAAATCCGCCAACAAAGAGGTGCCGGGATCGGGGATTACTTTCAACAGGGTTCCTTTACCGGTTATTAAAAAACTATGGGAGGATTTGCTGATATCAAAACGACGTACTTCTTTACTATTCCCTTCATAATGCAGTTCCATTTCCAGCGGCATTTCAAAAGGCCTTCCTTTTTGTACCTGGTCAATAGTAATGATCAGACCATCCGTAGCCGGATCTTCCTTCCAGCTGATCTGCACATGCGGATTGACACCACGGTATAACCATTGGTTAAAAAATGTTTCCAGTGGTTTGCCTGAAATTTTTTCAAATACAGCCTGCAGCTCTTTGGTTTCAGCATTACGTCCTTTATAAAGGTCATAGTACGCACGAACTCCTGCATGAAACATGGAGTCCCCGATTTCCCGCCGCAACATGTGCAATACCCATCCGCCTTTCTGGTAACTGTTGGCGTTGAGCAGGCTTTTATAGTTAGGCGTGCTGTCGACCACCGGACGTTTACTTTCTTTTACAAAACTCAATACAGATGCCCGGTCCTCTTTCATTCTTTTGCTCAGACTGTCCGTACCATATTTGTGCTCCATAAAAATATGGGTCAGGTAAGTAGCAAAACCCTCACTGAGCCAGAGATGCGCAAAACTTTTCTCTGTAGCCATATCGCCAAACCACTGGTGTACGATTTCATGGGCGAACAGACCTTGTTCACTTTGTTGACCGGTTACGGATTGTTCATAATAAAAAATAGCTCCTGCATTTTCCATGCCCCCGTAAATGGTCTTGGATTGCACATTGGCCAGTTTACGGTAAGGGTAGGGGCCAATATACTGATCATAGAAAGCAAGTACGTCCGTGCCAATACTATAATCATAAAATCCCTTGTCTGCATTTTCCGGAAAAACCCAGGAACTGACCGGGATGCAATTATTCACAAACCCGGCATGTTGTACGGCAAATGAAGCCACGCCAATCACCATGACCTTGGTGGGCAGGGGTACGTCTTCCCGCCAATGTGTCCGTTTTTTATCAACCGTCAGATTGGTTTCCTCCACTTGGATTCCATTTGATACTACCTGATATTGCGAAGGGGCCGTTACAATAAACTCCACTGTGGCCTTATCGCCGGGTTCATCCACACAGGGAATCCAGTGATGTGCCCGGTTGGGCCAGTTATCGGCAAAAAAGGTTCGCTTACCATAACTGTTTTTAGAAATGATCAGCCCGTCTTCCGGTATTCCTTTGTACTGGATTAAAAGCTGAAGGGTATCTCCCGCATTGAATGGCTGCAACGCTTCAATGGTCAGTTTATTTTGCTGATGGGTAAACCGGCTGTCAGGCGCATTATCATTGCCGTTTACAGTATAAGGAAATACGGTCCTGCCAACGATCATCCCTTTTCCTTTGGTGGAAAGATTTTGCAGATCGAGGGTAACAGAACGGCCTGGTGTTTTGGTCACGAGGGTAATCTGACAACTGCCAAAAACGGTATCCGAAAGATCATTCAGTTCGATGGCAAACCGGTAATGCAGGATGTCCGTTTTTGTCTGGGCGGTAATTGAACCGGAAAACAGCAAGGCAAACAGGGCCGTCAGGGATAATTTCATAAGTAACACAATATAGAAAAATTATTCCCGGGCTCATAATGTAAAATGAAGGACGGTTTCCTATAAGTTTTCAAGCATTTCCACCACTTTCTCCCGTTTCAGAATCACATAGCCGATCCGGTCATTGCTGATGCCTTCGCGCAGCTGGTAGCTGAAAGAGAGCTGTTCATCAGTGACATTGGTTTCAAAATACCGGAAGGAAATATTCGGATAGGTTTTCAGTTCTTCCCCTATCTCGTACAAATGGGTGGAAAGGATGAACAGGGAGTTTTTGATTTTGATCAGTCCCTTGATTACGGTCAGCGAGCATTTCATGGCATCCTGTACATTGGTGCCTTTGAACAGTTCATCGATCAGCACCAGCCATTTTTTTCCGTTATTTATTTTTTCAATGGTATTTTTGATCCGTTGTACTTCATTGAAGAAAAAGCTTTCTCCTTTGGCAATATTATCCACTACATTGATATTGCTGAGCAGTCCGTCAAACAGGGTCAGCTTCATATCTTGGGCGGGCACACCCATACCGATATGCGCGAGGAATACGGCCGCACCTACAGATTTGATCAGGGTGCTTTTGCCGGCCATATTTGCCCCGGTAAGGAACACGAAATTCTGTTCCGGATTCATCTGAAGGTCATAGGGCACAGGGACGGGAAGCAGAATATGATACAATCCTCTGGCATCTACCAGTGGTGTGTTTTGTTCCACAAATTCCGGGAAACTGAGCTTATAGGTTTTCACCGCCACGGCCATCGAGTACCAGGCATCCAGCCGGCTGAATATATCAATCAGTTCCAGCGTATTATTTTTATAACGCCCCCGGAGATGAAAGGCGAAATAAAGATTCTGCCGGGCACTGAGCCGCTCTCCCCGCTGCGTTTCCGCCAGTTTCTGTAATGGTGGTTCTTTCAGTATGCCGTTGATACGATCAACAAACAATTTGATGGCGGGAGGCAGATCAAGATCGGTCAGCAGCTCCGACACCTTCCGCAGGCCCCGGTAAAAATCGCCGAAATGCGGCATGGAATACTTGATCATCGAATAGTCCGCATGGTGCAGCCACTTGTACAACAGGTTATTGAAGGAAGCCGGACTTTCATTGATGGGATCGATCGGGTAATCAAGAAATTTATCCATCACCAGTACGGTGCCATTACTGATGTCGGAAGGCCAGTGCTGGATATGTTCCATAAAGGTCCGGATCACTTTCTGGGTGCCACGGATCTTATTCAGGTCATTGTGCGGTTCTGTAAAAAATTTCCGCAACCATTCCCGCCCACCCACCGTGCGGGTAAAGTTCAGCTTATGGAATATGGAGAATTCCTCTTCCGGGTGGAAGATAGAGATGTCGTTGAAGGATGTGTGGTCGATTTGCATAACTTTTCAAATTCCAAGAAACAAGATACAAGAACCAAAGAAGCATCAAAGCCCAGACTCCAAATAAAATCAAAAACTTACTTAGTTGCGGTTTTTTAGCCTTGTGATCCGAATTGCAATTTGTGATAAATCTCAAAGTTGTTTTCCGGTCAGCTTTCACCTCTTTTCTTAATGATCGAGGTGAAAATCAAAACTAATTCTTTTGCTTCCTGCCTTAAAGCAGATCTTTCGTTTTCTGCGTCAAGTGTATTATTTGTGATAACAAGTCTAAGCCAATATGAAGACTCTTTTGCTTCCCGTCTGCATACTTTTATCTTCATCAGGAAGTCTTTATCACCAATACTTTCATTGGCTTCAATATAGTTGCTGCCTGGTGAAGATCCTGCTCTTAAAAGCTGTGAAATATATTCGTTATTCACCTCATTTTTAGGAAGTGTAAAACAAAAATCCCTGATTCTTTCTGCATATAATGCTGTTCTTTCTTCCAGATCATAAATTTTCCGGGGTTCCATTTTTTTATTCAAACCTAAATCACCTGCTTTTCATATAAATGTTCAATTCACCAGTTATTCACCGTTTTTTTCTCAGTTTTATACTGTTTTTTCCGCCAGGGACTCTCCCGTTGATGCTTCTTGTTTTTTGAATTTTGTATCTTCTTTGGTTCTTGTATCTTGTATCTTGATGCTTCGTTCCCGGTTATCTGTCAAACACTAACCGCTCCCCCCACTGAGATTCATTCACCACCCCGTTTCCATACACCATATGCCCGTTTACAAAGGTATTTTGTATGCTGGCGGGGAATTGAAATCCCTCCAGCGGACTCCAGCCGCATTTATAAAGTATATTTTCTTTGCTGACAGTATACTGTGCATTCAGGTCAGCAATCACCAGGTCGGCATGATAGCCTTCACGGATATAGCCTCTTTCTTTTACATGGAAACAGTCGGCCGGTGCATGACTCATTTTTTCCACCACTTTTTCGAGGGTTATCTTTCCTTGTTTAACATAGTGTAGCATCAGTAAAAGGGAATGCTGTACGAGGGGCAGACCGGCATGGGCTTTTTCATAAGGCTCATCTTTCTCTGCCCAGGTATGCGGGGCGTGGTCCGTGGCAATAATGTCCAGCCGGTCATCCAGCAGGGCTTCCCATAATCCTTCCCGGTTATGCGGGGCCTTGATAGCGGGGTTGCATTTGATCTTATTGCCCAGCTGCGCATAGTCATCGCTGGTAAAATGCAGGTGATGTACGCAGACTTCAGTGGTGATGCGTTTATCTTTCAGGGGGAACAAATTGGTGAATAACCGGAGTTCCCTGGCGGTGCTGATATGCAGGATATGTAAACGGGTACCGTATTTTTTAGCGATCTGGATGGCATATAGCGAGGATTCGTAACAGGCTTCCTCATCACGTATGATGGGATGATCGGCAGGTATCAGTTCACGGCCCTCTTGCTTCAGCCGGTCCAGGTTCCGTTTGATGATGGTTTCGTCCTCACAGTGGGTGGCAATCAACACTTCGGATTCCCTGAACACCCGGTCAAGGGTATTCGGATTATCGACCAGCATATTGCCGGTACTGCTGCCCATAAATATTTTTATACCACAGATATCTTTCTTTTTTTCATTGGTCCGCAACACTTCGTCGGTATTGTTATTAGCTGTACCCATGAAAAAAGAATAGTTCGCCACTGAACTACGGGCTGCGATCTGGTATTTTTCTTCCAGTAAATCCTGGGTCAGGGCATTGGGAATTGTGTTAGGCATTTCCATAAAGCTGGTTACACCTCCGGCCACTGCTGCTTTAGATTCAGTACCAATGCTGGCTTTATGAGTCAGACCGGGTTCCCGGAAATGCACCTGATCATCAATACAACCCGGTAATAAATATTTTCCTTCGCCATTGATTTCAGTAACCGCTGCATTGGATTCATTGAGTTGTCCGCCGATCCGTTCAATCCGGCCGTTTTTCAGCAACACATCTGCCGTACGGATCGTTCCTTCATTGACGAGCTGTATATTCCGGATCAGGTAATTTTGCATATCTTGTACATTGAAATAATTAGTCAAAGCCAATACCCATGCAATTTAAACAAAGCCTTGTAAGACTGGCGCTGATCGGGCTCCCAATTTCCGGTTTTTCACAAACGACCTTCCTGCCCCAGGGCGATAAGTCAGCGATATTGCTGGAGCGGCTCGAAATACGGGCCTATAAGGATTCCGCGTTTAATTTCTCTAAAACAAGACCGCTGAACCGCCGGCATGTGATGAATGCGTTGTTTTCTCCGGATGGCAAAAACAGGCTTTTACAGAATAACCGCGTGGTAAAGTCGCTGACCAGGGTGGACCAGTATAATTTGCAACGGATCATGGCGAATAACCTGGAATACCTGCCGGATAGTCTTCGCGTTGGTTTTCAGACAAAAAAACCGGTTCTGAAGAACTTTTATACCTCTCCCGCAAACCTGTATGAAGTACATGTGAAGGATTTCGACCTGGTGATAAATCCCGTGATCCAGGTAACTGTTTCCAAAGAAAAGGATAATAGTGAAAGCCTGTTCCAGAACACACGTGGTCTGACACTCCGCGGAAGAATCGCCAATAAAATCGGATTTGCCACTTACCTGACCGATAACCAGGAACGGCTGCCTTTCTATGTTCGGGATTTTGTATCGGCCCGTAAAGCCGTACCTGGTGCAGGGTTTTATAAGGATTTCAAAACAACCGGCTATGATTATTTCGATGCAAGAGGTTACCTCACTTTCAATGTAACCAAATATATTGATGTGGCTTTTGGCTATGACCGGAATTTTATCGGCAATGGACACCGCAGTTTGTTCCTGAGTGATGTTGGAAACAGTAATCTGTTTCTGAAACTCAATACCCGGATATGGAAATTCAATTACCAGAACCTGTTTATGGAGCTGCATAATGCCGACAACCGCTCCGGGGACAGGCTGATCGGAAAAAAGTATGCGGCCATGCACCACCTGGATGTGGCCGTCACCAAATGGCTAAATATAGGATTGTTTGAAGGCGTTGTTTTTGGCCGGCCCAACCGCTTTGATTTTGGCTACCTGAACCCGATCATTTTCTATCGTTCGGTGGAGCAACAGAACGGTAGTTTTGATAATTCGGTGGCCGGACTGGATGTGAAAGCCAATCTGCCGCATAAGATCCAGGTCTACGGACAACTGATGCTGGATGAATTTCTCTTGTCAGAGATAAAAAACAACCGCGGCTGGTGGGCCAACAAGTGGGGACTGCAGTTCGGCGCTAAATATATTGATGCGTTTGGTATACCCAATCTTGATCTGCAACTGGAGCATAACCGGGTTCGGCCCTTTACATATTCTCACCGCGATTCGGTGGCCAATTATACCCATTACAATCAGCCCCTGGCTCATCCGCTGGGAGCTAATTTCCGCGAGTGGATCGCGATTGCCCGTTACCAGCCAGCGCCTAAATGGCAGATCACCGGTAAGTTGATTGCCTATACACAAGGACGAGACAGCAGTGGCCGGAGTTTTGGCAGCAATATTTTCTATCCCAATGTATCTCCTTTCCGCCAGGCCGATTTTGGTTATGAGATCGGCAGCGGCTGGAAGACGTCCGTTTTTATTGGCTCCTTCCTGGTCTCTTATGAGTGGAGAGAGAATTTGTTTTTTGAACTGAGTGCACTGGTCCGGAAACAGGAGACGAAAACGGCACCTATTGTATCCGGCAATACAGCGGTAATCAGCTTTGGACTACGCTGGAATATGCATCGTCGGGAGTTTGACTTCTGACGCGAAAACTGAAATTATACAGGGGGTATAAAAGTGTATTATCCTTCAAGGTGAATGGAGAAAACGATCATCCTGGATTGGATCTTATCAAACATACTGGAGAATCGCAGGTTCTCATCACGGGCATGAATATTACGTAAGCCGTTACTGATTTTTATTTCCGGCGAGAAGATAAAGCTGGGGAAGAAGAAATTAAATCCTATCCCGAACTCCGGACCGAAATCATGTTTTTGAATCTTTATCAGCTCTTCTGCTTTTTTGGCCCGCGCATTACTGGCCATATCAATATCTGCTTTAAAGCCCGCCAGGGTATACACCCTGAAATTACCGATCCGGTCACTTTGGAATTTAACCTGGAAAGGGAATGACATAATTACGGATTCCACTTTTTTGGTGACTTCTAAATTGCCGTCAAAATCCGGGTACTTTAATTTATAAAAGATATTCCGCTCAATAAACATCAATTGCGGGTTAAACCGTACCTGAAAGCGGTTAGATATTCGTCCGGTTGCGGATAAACCAAGCGTAAGTCCGCCGGAGTTTACCGGCTCGCCAATCAATACACTATCGGATTGGAGAAAACGGGGGTGCCATTCAGTATGGAAACGGGCCAGGTTGACGCCAATGGTGATACCAAAATAGTAGGGCTTGCTGTCATGATCAAACATATTCATTTCCACTTTACCAAACTGGGCTTTGGCAGCAGGAGAAAGTAATAACAAACCGTTCAGCAGGACGGGTACAATAAGAGACCTGATCAAACTTTTCTTCCGGAGTAAATGCAACATATTCCTAAGGTCAGCGGCTGATACGCTGTTTCAGCATATCCCACTTTTTTTAAAATGTCAGTAAATAATTGGCGATCCGGAAAAGCATTGGCAGATTCATTGAGGTATTCATAAGCCTCCTTGTTCTGCCTGAACCAACGCGCAACCTGGGGAGCTATCAATCCCATATACAGACGATACAATCCTTTTACCATTTTGCGGCGGGGTTTTGAAAATTCCAGCACGATCAGTTGTCCCCCGGGTTTTAACACCCGCTTTATTTCAGAAAGGCCCTTTTCGAGGTTTTCAAAATTCCGTACTCCAAATGCCACCATCACAGCATCAAACGTATGATCGGCAAATTTTATTGTTTCCGCATCCCCGGTATGTAACTGGATTTTTCCTGTAAGTCCTTCTTTTTCAATCTTTTTTCTTCCAACTTCCAGCATGCCTACTGAAATATCAATGCCGGTGATCTGCTGAGGTTTAAGGAGGGAATAGGCCATCAGGGCCATATCGGCCGTACCGGTGGCCACATCCAGTATATGCTGCGGATTGTCCTTTTTAAACTTATTGATCGCCTTTTTCCGCCAGCTGATATCAATCCGGGCAGATAAAAACCGGTTCATAAAGTCATAACGGCCTGCAATCCGGTCAAACATATCGGCTACCTGCTCTTTTTTCGTCTTTTCAGAGCCTTTAAACGGTATAATATTATCGTGGGGTAGGGGTGTTGACATGGGTTGCAAAGTTAGGAAAACTTAGGTGTTGAATGATTTGTGTTTAGGGTTTACCATTGAGACTTTGCCTCTGCCTCCAACCTCTGCCTCCAACCTCGAACCTCCAACCTCGATCCTCCAACCTCGAACCTCCAACCGCCATCCTCCAACCTCCAACCTCGAACCTCCAACCTCGAACCTCCAACCTCCAACCACCAACCTCGAATCTCCAACCCTCAACTCTAATCTCTACCTTTGCCCCATGGAAATCACCTCTGCCAAGTACATCATCAGCAGTGCTACGTATAAACAATGTCCGCCGGCGGAAAAACCGGAATATGCTTTTATTGGCCGTAGTAATGTGGGAAAGTCCTCCCTGATCAATATGCTGACCAACCAGGTGAAACTGGCAAAGACCTCGGCCACTCCTGGTAAAACCCAGCTGATCAATCATTTTGAGGTGCTTTCATCGGATAAAAAGAAATGGAATATTGTCGATCTTCCCGGGTACGGATATGCCAAAGTTTCTCAGAAAGCCCGTAACAACTGGGAGAATATGATCGAATCCTATATCCGGAAAAGAGAGAATCTGGTCTGTTTGTTTGTATTGATCGACAGCCGCCATTCTCCGCAACCCAACGATCTCGAATTTGTGAATCAGCTTGGCGAATGGCAGATTCCCTTTGTACTGGTATTTACCAAAACGGATAAGAACAAGCCCGGGGCCACTCTCCGGCATTGTAAAGAATTCCTGGATGCAATGGCCGATAATTGGGAGGAGCCACCACCGCATTACCTCACATCAGCCACCACCCGGCTCGGCAGAAAAGAAATACTGGATTATATTTATCAGTTAAACCAGAGTTTTAAACGGCTTTGATGATCATTGGTTTGACCGGAATTTATATCGTAATTTGCAGCATTCGCAGTGCTAACTATGAAGATAAACCGATCCGAAAGAACAATTTCTGTCATCCTGTTTTTCCTGGCCCTGATTGTATTTTCACTGGCGCAGGAACAATCGAGGGTAATTGAGCGTGCCTATAACGGCAAATGGAATCTTCAGGCCGGTCAGCTTGATAAACCGGCAAAACAGACCGCTCCGATCGCCGGCCCTGTACAGGTTACGCCTGTAAATCAGGATTAATAAATTCTTATGGTGGGAAAATGGGGTGAAACAGTATCCGGACCCGGGTGTTCAAGTTAAGGGGTGGGAAAGTCATCAACGGGCGTACCCGTTGCAAAATCCGGGACAGGGCTGTTTCAGTTCACTACCTTATTGGCACAGCTGCTGCTGGCAAACGCTTCGGGTTTGGCCTTGAACGCAAATCCCATTCCCAGGATATACCCCATGGCTTCTTTCAACGCATCATTACTCTTGAACTGAGGATTGGTATTGATATCAGCATGTACTTCCATGTCCACATCATACCGGGTAAACAAGTGACAGAGTTCATACGCGATCTCAATACTCCGGGCCACTTCAGTCAGCATTCGTTCCTTGATGGTAAAGGATTGCAGCGTCTTTTCATTGTGAATAAACATAAATCCGCCCTGGCCTTCCCGGAGGAAGACGATTACAGTGGCAAATTCTGTTTCCTTTCCTTTTACCTGTGAATCGGTACCGATGCAGACTTTCAGCCGGTAGCCTTTTTCTGTTTCCCGTTTGATGGCTGATTCAACCGCATCGGTGATCGGAAGTTCAATCGGATCACCATTAAATTTTCTCCAGCGCATATAAAAAGAGGTTTTCCTAAGTTACAGGAAAACCTCTGAATTACAATAGGGGCACGGATTATCGTTCTGTTACAACTTCGTTCAGGCTTGCCCGTCCGGAGTGTCAGAACAAAAAAGCGGTTATTGACGAACGATCTTTTCGGTCCATTGCTGGCCGTCTTTACTGAAGCGGATCATATACATACCACCGGTCATGCCGTTTGCGGTGATAGAATTGATGCCGGCCACCAGTACTCCACGGGCCAGGACTTTTCCATTAAAATCGTAAACCATATAGTCATAGTTTCCCGGACTGTTCACACTGATCGTATTTGAACCGGTCAGGTTATTGATCACCCGGGGTTTGGGGGTGCTGGCTGTATTCGGCAGTCGGACCACATTTGAAAAATACTGACGCTCATTGTCAAACACCACATTCAGGCGGTATTGAAGATTGCCGGAAGCGAAGGGCTTATAACTGAAGTTGCGGTCCGTACTTGCGGCCTGGCTTACGGGTGCGAAATTTCTGCCATCAGTAGATACTTCCAGCACCTGGCTAACAATTGTTTCGTCGGCATCCACTAACCAGTTGAACTGGTGACGGTCTCCGTTCAGTTGTCCCTGCAATACCAGCTGACGTAATGGGAGAGGAATGCTCTCCGTATAGGTTGCTTCCAGGGCATAAGAACCCAGGCTGGCATAATTGGGGGCATACATATTTCCCTTGCCTTCAATTTTCAGGAAATAATTTCCGGCAGCCAGTAAAGTATCAACAACAGAACTGAGCAGTCCCCCGGGATTGTAAACACTAACGGGTACCTGCGCATTGTTATACAACGTTATCTGTAAGTCCAGGTCAGAACCTGCATTTCCGGTGCCAACATTATAAGGCACTGCATTCAGCTGAAAACGGCCGTATGCTGGTTGCACAAAACGGATCAGATCCTGGTCGCTGCTTTGTTCAATCACTCCATTTATTGTGAACTGATTGCTGCTGAAATTAATCGTTGAAGCGGTGGCAAAAGTTCCACTATAATCATCGGTCCGGTAACTGAAACCGTTATTACCGGTAATCACACTTAAATCACTCTGGTAGTTGGTACAGCCAAAGGAATTTGGACCATTGTTCCAAAGCGTGAAATTCTGGTAATAGCCAACGCCCATGATCGGAGCCCAGCCGATTTCTCCGGATCCGGTTCCCGGATTATAGTCGGTTGTTTTCACACACTCACTGTTGTAGGCGGCCTGGTGAAACAATCCCAGGGTATGTCCGGACTCATGCGCTGCGGCTTCCGCAATGTTTTTTACATTGTAATTCAGCAGGCTGGTAAAGACAAAACAGGGCGTATCATCACCCCAGATAAAGGAGTTGACAAAAGCCACACCACCTGCACTGCCATACCATTGGTAAGTGGGGGTTAAGATGACCCGCATTCTTTTATCAATGGGTGCAGCCAGGAATTTTGTGGAATCGGTTGTGACATTCAGGTTAAAAGGACGATAGTCTTCTGCCACACGGTTAAATACAATGGTGAGCTGATCATTGGTGAGACCAGAAGCGGCACAGTAGATCGGATCGGTGCTGTTCCAGCTGGTTCCACTTACTGTATGGCCGTCAAAATCGAGGAAAAGCACTGCGCTGGCAGAGGGATAACTGCTTAACGCCGGTACCTGGGCGCGGGCAGTCCCGGCACCCAGCAAAAGGGCCAGAACGGGTAAAAGATAGTTTTTCATAACAAGGCGGATTTAGGATTGGATAGGATACAAAGGGTACGGACTAAAAACGGGTCAGCTATAACAATGTGAAACGGATTTATTCATTCACTAATTCATAATAGTTTTTCTTAACCAGCACCAGCTGGCCATCCTGGTTTTCCAGTTCATACAGGTCGCCATGTGTGAAACTGATGATCCGGCCGCTGTAACGGATGCGGCCATCCGGATGGGTAACTTTTGTAATGGTCAGCCGGGCGCCTTCGAAAACGTCAGAACGGATCACTACTGTCTGAATGCTGTTATTGTATTTACTGGCTGTCGATATTACTTCTCCGGCAAATTGCAGGGTATTGTCTTCCGACAGGCGGAATTGGTTATTACGGCCCACAGGCGCACTCAGTAAGTTATCAATATTGCTAATGGTTACGGGGATCTTGTCCGGCAGGGCGGAGAACAAACGGGGTTTGTTATTGTCCGGTTCATTCAATGGAATTCTGGATTCCTGGCTGTTGGAAACAAGAGCGGAAAGCGCAAGTACTATGCAGAGCATAGCGGCACGGATGTTTTTCATCTGAACTTCTTTTAAGAGTCAATAGGATATTGTTCAGCAATCAGGATTGGTGACTGCGGCTTTCAGTGGGGGTACGGTATGTAAAGGTTTGTGAAACTTTTATTCAGTTCCAAAAAGTAGGATACTGATTTCAGTAAAATTGAGGAGTAGTACCTGCGTGGGCTCGTAGATTTTCGAAAAAAAACCGGTTTATCTACGATTTAATACTGGTTTGTACTTAACATCACCAGTGTGCAGGCTTCGAGGGTTTCAATGTTTTTTTCCGCAGCCAGGTTGGCTAATTCATCGTTTTCAGTACCCGGATTAAAAATTATCCGACGGGGAGCAAGGGACAGTATATAGTCATAATATTCCCGCTGATGCTGCGGGTTGAGATATAAAGTCACTGTATCAATATCCGCATAATTGTTTTTATCCGTGTCTACCGTTACATCGGCTACAACAGTGGCTTTACGTCCGATAGCCACCACCGTATGCCCATGACTGCGTAACCGTTGAACAGCCAGGTAGCTGTATCGAGAAGGATTATCAGAAGCACCGAGTACTAATGTTTTCTTATGTGACATACCGTAAAGCTACAAAGAGAAGTTTAAACCGGATCCGTTTACCGGGTATCCGTAAAAAAGAAAAGCCGGTCGAACCGGCTTTTCAAAACAAAACATATACACTACTTAAACACTTTCATCAGCGCGCCAACAAACCAGCTCTCCTCGGCCCGGATCATCGTATCCAGGGTTTTGTCGGCCTGTTTGCCCAGTTTTTTAATGCCACTGATGGTATCTACAAAGGTCTTTACTTCTTTATCTTTTTTATCCCCTTCCACCGCCTCGAGTTTATCCAGAAGTTGCAACATCGGTTCCAGCTCTCTTTTCTTGCGCTCTTTTACAATCTGCTTCACCACTTTCCAGATATCTTTCTCCGCTGAAAAAAACTCTTTCCGTTCACCGGAAATCAGCACCCGGTCCACCAACCCCCAGTTGATCAGTTCCCGGATATTCATATTAGTATTACCCCGGCTGATCGTGAGTTCTTCCATAATATCATCCTGGGTAAGCGGTTCAGGACTTACCAGTAACAACGCATGGATCTGCGCCATGGTGCGGTTGATTCCCCAATGGGTGCCGAAAGCCCCCCAGCTGCTGATAAATTGTTGTTTGGCTTCCGTGAGTTTCATAGATCAAAATTACATCCGGTTTCCGAAATTTCAAAAATTATTGAAAATATATTTTTAATGAGCCAGCGCAGGAATTAGGTAAATTGGCTGATGAAGCAGCTCCTGGTATTATTTTTATTTATTATTTCTTTTACCGGTCATGCCCAGCAAAGGAACTTTCGTTTTGCCTTTATATCTGACACCCATATCGGATCGCCGAACGGGTCCGCGGAAGAGGATCTCCGCCGGACCATCCGCGATATCAATGCACAAAAGGATATTGCTTTTGTGGTGCTTACCGGTGATATCACTGAAATGGGAACCAATGAAGAACTGAAACTGGCCCGGCAGATACTGGACAGTCTCGGTCTGAAATGGTATATCATCCCCGGTAATCATGATACGGGCTGGAGTGAAAGCGGGGGGGATATGTTTAAAACGGTGTTCGGGGCCGATAAATTCAGTTTTGAGTATAATGGTATTCGATTCATTGGTTGCGCCTCGGGGCCGTATGTGCGTATGAGCGACGGGCATGTACCCCGTGATGCGGTAAACTGGCTGGACGAAGAGCTGAAAACACTAAAAGCCGGACAGCCGCTGGTATTTCTGAATCATTATCCCATGGATGAAGGCCTGGACAACTGGTATGAGATCACCGACCGGTTACGTAAATACAATACGCAGGTGATCTTATGCGGGCACGGCCATGCGAATAAGGCTATGAACTTTGAAGATATCCCGGGGGTGATGGGACGCTCAAACCTGCGCGCGAAAGCTGCAGAAGGAGGATACAACCTGGTGGAATGGAAGAACGATTCTCTGCTTTTTACAGAACGTAAACCGGTTACCGGCACTGAAAAACGCTGGACTTCTGTATTACTTGGTCAACGCCATTACCAGGCAGGGAAAATGTTTAAACGCCCCGATTATACGAGGGCAGAACAGAAACCTGGCGTCAATGTAATGTGGAGTATCTCAGATGAAGCCAATATTATTTCCACTCCCGCTTTTACAAGGGACCGGGTTATAGTCGGGAATCAGCTGGGGCATATCAACGGCTATGATTATTCCACCGGAAAAAAGAAATGGTCATTTCACGCAGCCGGTGCAGTTTTTTCTTCCCCGGCAACTGGTGGAAACAGCGTGATACTGGGTTCAGCTGATAGTACCATCTATTGTCTTGATACCCGTAAAGGGAAACTGCAGTGGAAATATAAAACGAGCGCCGCCGTTCTGGGTGCACCGCTGATTAACGGTGATACCGTTTTCATCGGTGGCAGTGATCATCATTATCGTGCACTCCGGGTTTCAGATGGCAGCCTGATCTGGGATTTTGACGGCTTGCAGGGACCGGTGGTCAGTAAACCTTTATTAGCAGACGGTAAACTGATATTCGGTGCCTGGGACCGTCATCTCTATGCAGTTTCCAGTGCAACCGGGCAATTGATCTGGAAATGGAATAACGGGTCATCCGTAAGGAACTATTCGCCCGCATCCTGTATACCAGTAGCCTCAGACGGGGTGGTTTATATAATGGCACCAGACCGTTTTGTTACAGCCATAGACCTGCTGGATGGAACTACGCTCTGGCGGAGCAAAGATGGCGGGGTACGTGAATCGATTGGGATATCGGCCGATGGGAAATGGATTTATGGAAAAAGTATGCAGGATACCATTGTGGCCTATGCGGCCAACCGGAATAAACAAGCTGCTGCCTGGAAAATGCATGCCGGCTTTGGTTATGAACATGCTCCTTCCATGCTCATCGAAAAAGAAGGACAGGTTTTTTTCGGAACAAGAAGCGGCCAGGTTTTTTCAATTAATCCGCTCAGCAGGCAGGTAAACTGGCGCTATAAAATCGATAACTCCATGGTGAATACCGTGCAGGTAGTGGACGCAAAGCATATACTGGCTGCTACCATGGACGGGAAACTTGTATTGCTGAAAGCCACGGATGAGTAGAATGCGGTGATTCAGGATTTATCCTTGCCAGAAGCCCTGCGAGCTACATAACTGAGGAGCAGGTTCATCAGGCCCAATAAAAGTGCAATAGTTCCTCCCCATATCAAAAAGGGGCTGTGATAGCCATCAAGTATATGAATGACCAGGTCGAATATAAAGCCTGAAAAGCCGGTTACCATAAATAAGGTCAGCCAGGAAAACCCGGATTCCTCCCTCTCAGACATAGATTTAATTTGAGGAAAGATAGAGGGGTTTTATTTATAATAGCATGATTTATAGTATGAAAATTTGTTGATTAAGGCCTAACCCTTAGGGACACTTAGTCTTGTGAATCTTTGATAACTGGTTGTTGTGACCTGCGTAAAAGAAATAAAATAATGTGGAAAATAAGAAAGCAGATCAGTATCGATCTGCTTTCTTATTATAGTATAGAACCAGTAACGCCTCAGAGGAGCATGGTAATCGGATTCTCCAGGTATTTTTTAAATGTTTGGAGGAAAGCCGCCCCGGATGCACCATCCACACTGCGGTGATCACAGCTGAGCGTCACCTTCATGAAATTGCTCACCCCAAATCCTTCGCCTTTCCTTACCACTGTTTCCTTGATCCGTCCAACGGCCATGATTGCACTATCGGGCGGATTTATAATAGCGGTAAATTCTTCAATATCCATCATCCCCAGGTTAGAGATCGTAAACGTATTACCGGTGAATTCGTTGGGCTGTAATTTTTTTGTTTTTGCTTTTCCGGCGAGTTCTTTACTCTCTGCCGCGATCTGTGGGAGCGTTTTCTGGTCAGCAAAACGAACTACCGGGACAATCAGGCCGTCTTCAATCGCCACGGCAATACCGATATGGATATGTTTGTAACGACGGATCTTGTCGCCCATCCAGGAAGCATTGATTGCCGGGTGCTGACGCAGGGCCAGTGCCACCGCTTTCACTACCATATCGTTGAAACTGATTTTGGCAGGACTGATCTCGTTAAGTTGAGTACGGGCTGCCATCGCATTGTCCATATTGATTTCCATCGTAAGATAGAAATGCGGGGCGCTGAATTTACTCTCACCCAAGCGACGGGCAATCACATTGCGCATCTGGGAATTTGGCAGATCCGTAAAGCCTTCTTCTGTACTTCCGGCAAACGCAGCTACCATAGCTGCAGGGGCCGTTGCGGCTGCTGCAGGAACAGCACCTGGCTTATAATTATCAATATCTGCTTTAATAATACGTCCGCCATCGCCGCTTCCCTGAAGTAAACGCAGGTCCACCCCTTTTTCCTGGGCGATTTTCTTAGCCAGGGGAGATGCCTTAACCCGGCCATTCTGAACAACCGGGGCAGCAGCTGTAACCGGGGCAGAAATTACCGCAGCTGGTGCTGACGCGACAGCCGTTGCCGGTGAACTTGACGGAGCAGGTGTACTTGCAGGGGCGGAAACTGAACCGCTTTTGCTGGCTGCAATGATAGCATCCACGTCCACTTTGTCTTTTTCACCGATAACACATAAAAGTCCGTTGACCAGTATCTTTTCGCCTTTAGCGGCACCTACATAAAGTAACGTGCCGTTTTTATAACTCTCCAGTTCCATGGTGGCTTTATCTGTTTCGATTTCAGCCAGCACTTCGCCTTTCTTTACGGTATCGCCTACTTTTTTGTTCCAGGAAGCGATTACCCCTGCTTCCATCGTATCACTCAGACGGGGCATTAAAACCACTTCATCCATTTTGGAAATATCAAGTGATGGGGCGGTTGCAGCCGCAGGTGCAGGGGCCGCAGGTGCTTCAGGTGTAGCAGCAGGGGCAACAGCCACTGCAGGTGCAGCGGTTCCGGCTCCCATTAGCCCGGAAATGTCTTCTCCGGCTGAACCAATGATAGCCAGCAGATCATTTACCTGGAGTTTACCCCCTTTATCTGTGCCGATATGCAGGAGCACGCCGTCTTTATAACTCTCGAGTTCCATTGTGGCCTTATCTGTTTCCACTTCGGCAAGCAGATCACCTTTTTTTACGGAATCTCCCACTTTTTTATGCCAGGCGGCGATCACACCTTCTGTCATGGTATCGCTCAGGCGGGGCATTAATATCACTTCAGCCATGTACCTTTAAATTTTGGTCGAAATTAAGGTAAAATGTGCAATTGACCGGATACCATCAGGTACCGTCATGGACCGGGATAAAATGAGTGACATTTCCATCCTTTTATTAAATTTAGGGCCTCCTAATCTGACAACCATGCTTTATCCTGCAACGCCCCACCCTGTGAATGAAGAACTCACCCGTCCCTCAGCCAGTTTCCGGAAGGAAGTGGGCAAAGTCCTGCTCGCCATCTTTTTTTTCCTTCTGGTGTACCTGTTGCTCCTTTTTCTCTCCGTTTTACTGACTATTGCCTGTTTTTACGGCGGTATTAAAATACTGACAGCGGGCTTTAGTATTTTCACCGTACTGGGTGGATTGGGCCTGATGGGCGTTGGTGTGATGGTCTTCATCTTCCTGGTGAAATTTATTTTCTCCTTTTCGCGTACCGACCGTTCCTCTTATGTGGAGGTTACTGAAGCGGAACAACCGGCTCTTTTTGCTTTTATCCGGCAGCTGACCACCGACACGCAAACCCCTTTTCCAAAACGAATCTATCTGTCAAACGAAGTAAATGCCGCCGTTTTTTATGACTCCGGCTTCTGGAGTATGTTTTTCCCGGTGCGTAAAAACCTGCTCATCGGACTGGGATTGGTCAATGCCATTAACCTGAGTGAGTTTAAAGGGATCATGGCGCATGAATTTGGCCATTTTTCTCAACGTAGTATGAAACTGGGCAGTTATGTTTACCAGGTAAACCGCATTATTTACAATATGCTTTACGATAACAGCGGTTACACCGGTTTTTTACAGGGTTGGGCAGAAATCCATGGCATCTTCGCCATTTTCGCGATGATGACGGCAAAAATCGCACAGCTGATCCAGTGGATTCTTCGTTCAATGTACGGGCTGCTGAATAAGTCCTATCTCAGCCTTTCCCGGAAATGGAATTTCATGCCGACACCGTAGCCGCTGTCGTTTCCGGAAGTGAAAGCCTGGTCAGTGGGCTTCGCCGGGTTGAACTGGCCGCTGCCGCACACTCATTTACCCTGGAAAAATGTGATGAACTGATCCGGGATAAAAAAAGACTGGGTAATCTGTTTATTGGACAATCAGCGGCGATCCGTATGCTGGCAGAAAAATACAAACTTCCCGTAAAAGACGGATTGCCGGTTATTTCGGAAGAAACAGCTCTTTCAGGAAACACCTCCCGCGTAAATTTCAAAGATCAGTGGGCCTCCCATCCATCCACCCGTGATCGGGTCAGTCATTTACGGGACCTGAATATAAGCGCCGACCTTTCAGATGAATCAGCCTGGGTACTTTTTAACAACCGTAAGGAGCTGGAAAAAGGACTGACTGAAAAAGTATATGAACCAATTCCCGGCGCCGGTGCCATGGAACAGGTGGATGCGAGTATTCTGGAAGAACAAATCAAAAACGAAACAGCATTGTTGACTCTTCCTGTTCAGTACAATGGGTTTTATAATGACCGTACGTTTCCGCTATTGGATATTGAAGTGGCACTTCAGGACAGCCCTCCGGCGGATCGTTCGTTGGTGCTGAACAGTCAGGCAGCCGGGTTGACAAAATCCATACAATTATTGGAAAATGATATGGAATTAGTGCGGGCCATTGCGGAAAAAAGGATGGATATCAAAACATTTGATTTTGAAGGACTGAAATACAAACAGGCTGATGCACCTGCACTCCTGAATAAGATGGAGCTGGAGATGCAGCAATTGAAAGAAGCCATGTTGCAATCGGATAAACAGGCACTGGCCTTCTTCTTACAGGCAGCAACTGCCCGGGGGAACGGGGAAGCACTGAAAAATCTTTATGCGGAATTTTATGCGGAACGGAAAAGTACTGATGCCTTTCTGGAGCAAATCAATAAAGTGGCACTCCTGCTTCAGCCTGTTTTCGCGGGTCAGACCATAACAGCTGAACAGGCGGGTTCATTATTTTATGATATCAGGCATGTGGAGGAACCTCCTTTTAAAAGAATGCTCAGGGAGTGGGTGGCTGCCGGCGCTTTCAGTCACGATCCTGTTCTGACAGAAGATATCAACCGGTATCTGAATGCTGCTTTTGAGTATTACCATGACAACGGATTATTTGAATCAGAAGTGTTACAGTTACATGGAATGCTCACCAGACCCTGGGAAGCCGTTAACCGGTATCATTACCTTCGGTTTAAAAAGTTGCTGGAATTACAATGGGAAATGGCCGGTCAATAATCCAGTTCCAGTCTTAGTCTTTCCTTTAGTTCCCAGATTAGCGGGTATTGTTCAGCCATTTTCATGAACTGCTCTTTTGAGGTCAGGGTGACTTCCACCGGGGCCCTGTCATCCGTCTTTTCTTCCACCGTCACCGTAAATTGAAGCAATTTATTCTGAAGGCGCTGCTGCAAAAAATGAAACAAGGCATTCCGCTCCGCTTCAATAAATTTTTGCTCAATATTGTTAGCGGTGACTGCTTCAAAAGAATTGGCATCCCTGATCCGTAAAAGAGCCAGCGAAAAAGGCTGGGCTGCCGGGTTACGATCTGCCTTCAGCCGTATAATATATTCTTCCCAGGCTTGCTGAAGGGATCCCATTTCCAGGGGGATGATCGCCTTCTCGTTAGCGTTATTGCCATTGCCGGTATATTGTTTCCGGATTTTATCCAGGGCAGATAGTTTATTGCCAGGCTTTGCAGTCTCCGTCGCCTTTTTCTCAGGAATATAAGCCGTTACTGCAGATTCAGTTGCCTGGTTGGGCGAAGTCTCAATAATCAGTTTAGCGCCGCTCGCCGGGGTATTGGTTGGTTGCAGGACTGCGGTCTGCGGAGCAGGTAATTTCTGAACCAGCTGGCGGATGGGCCGGGTACGGAAACCCAGTGCGGATTCAGTTATTTTTTTTTTACCGCTGCTGCCTGCATCGGTGGTAAGATCA
The DNA here is from genome assembly GCA_963169885.1 of Bacteroidota bacterium. Taxonomy (GTDB): domain Bacteria; phylum Bacteroidota; class Bacteroidia; order Chitinophagales; family Chitinophagaceae; genus JJ008. Next base: position 11,798 of record CAUJFR010000152.1, on the reverse strand, counting down.
AGTGCCTGTTGCAGATAACAGAGTTTGATCAGTGTCAGCTCAACATGCAGCCGTTTATTCCGGGCCGACTTATAATTGATTTCGGCTTCGTTGAGAATATTCAGGGCACTGACCAATAGTCCGGCGGATACTTTTTTCGCCGTATCGAGATAGCGGCTCTTAAAACTTTCCACAGCTTCCAGTAACATGGCGGCTTTCTCATCCTTGCACACAAGCAGATTCCGAATAAATTCTGCCAGACCGTTCAGTACGAGATCCCCTTCAAATCCTTTCCGGTTGATATCGTCATAAATGAGCATGGCGGACGCCAGGTCCTGTGCCTGCATATATTCCAGGATACGGAAATAATAATCCGCATCCAGGATATTCAGGTGCTCCAGTGTATTGGTGTAATTCAGTTCTCCATTGGTAAAACTCACGATCTTATCCAGGATACTCAGGGCATCCCGCATACATCCTTCACTTTTCTGGGCGATGATCTGCAATGCCGCTTTTTCTGCGGTGATTTCTTCCTTCACACAGATTTCTTCGAGGTGCTGCACCGTATCATTGGTGGTGATCCGTTTGAAATCGAAGATCTGGCAACGGCTCAGGATGGTCGGCAGTATCTTATGTTTTTCCGTGGTAGCCAGAATAAAAATGGCATAGGGCGGAGGCTCTTCGAGGGTTTTCAGAAAGGCATTAAAGGCCGAAGAGCTGAGCATGTGTACCTCGTCAATCACATACACTTTATATCTACCGGTCTGCGGTACAAATCGAACCTGGTCCACCAGGTCCCGGATATTGTCCACCGAGTTGTTGGACGCGGCATCCAGTTCAAAATAATTCATGGACGCCCCGTCATTAAAAGAAGTACAGCTCTGGCACTTATCGCAGGCTTCACCGTCCTTGGTAGGTTGCTCACAGTTGATGGTCTTGGCCAGGATACGGGCACAGGTGGTCTTACCCACACCCCGGGGACCACAAAACAGGAATGCATGCGCCAGCTGCTGATTTTTAATCGCATTTCTCAGCGTGGTGGTGATATGCGACTGTCCCACCACTGTATCAAAAGTCTGGGGCCTGTACTTCCGGGCCGAAACGATAAATTTGTCCATACCGGCTGCAATTTAAGGAACAGGCAGATTGCGGGCTAATATTACCGGATCCTGTGAATAAGTTTAATTCAGGATGGGGTGCCGTTTAAACTCCCGGGTCCGGTCAAAAATGTAGCGGTACGTGATCAGGTGTCTTGATTTGTAGGTATCCCCGAAGTTTTCTGCCACATTGATCATCTTCGGATTAAAATCACCAATCCAGAGTAGTTCATACTCCTCATAATCGGTCTGGGGCTGAACCACAAACTTGGCCTCGTTGATCATATAAGCATCCACCCCGGTTCCCTGGAACTCCGGTACAATACCAAAGGCGAGTCCGCTGAAACGCGTATTTTTTTTAGTAAGCTTATACCAGAGAAATTTCAGTTTATGCCACCAGTCAAATTTTCCATTCAGGTATTTGAACCACTGGTTCAAATCCGGAATATTCACAAACAGGGCGATGGGGGTTTCATTGTAATAAACAAACCAGACGATTTTTTCATCCATGACCGGTTTCATCTTTTTGAAAAGGGCCAGTACCTGTTCCTTTTTCAGTTCCTTCATGCCGCCGTGTCCGGCCCAGGCTTTATTATAAATTGTGGCAAAGTCGCCTGCATATTTCTCCAGCTGATTTTTTTTGATATGGCGGGCTTTATAACCCGGATCTTTGGCCAGCAGGGCATGGCGGTCAATGATTTTCTGGCTCACTTCTTTCCTGGGATCCAGTCCATAACAATACTGATTGAAAAAACACCGGAACCCGTATTGTTCAAATAATTGTTGGTAATATGGCTGGTTGTAATTCATGCCATACGGTGTTGAATGAAACCCTTCCACGATCAGTCCCCACCAGCGGTCTCTTTCCCCGAAATTGATCGGGCCATCCATCGCTTCCATTCCTTTTTGCATCAGCCAATGTTTCGCTACATCAAACAGCATTTCGGCGGCTTCCTGGTTATTGATACAATCAAAGAATCCGATCCCTCCCACCGGGAATTCATCTCCCTTGGTGCGGTATTTTTTATTGACGTAGGCGGCAATACGGCCAATCAGCTTGCCCTGCTCATCTTTCAGGATCCAGCGATTGGTTTCCCCGAAACGGTAGGCTTTGTTTTTTTTCGGGTCAAAGATATCATGGATGTCTTTGTCCAGCGGACGGATATACGCGGGCACGCCTTTGTTGATTTCCACATTGACCATGATAAACTCTTTGGCCAGTTTGGGCGAAGTGACTTCAATCAGTTGCATAGTTGGGGCAAATGTAACGAACCTTGAAAACCTGGCATCGGAGCTTTACCGGCCCTGGAACTGAAAATCAGTCATTTTTGACCATTTTTTGCCCCGTTTTGAGCAGTTGCCAACAGGCTTTCCCCCGGATTAAAAATCTTTAATTTACAAATTGGCGGATTAAGCCTGCCCCCTTACCTTTGCGGCCTGAAAATACCGGTAATCTCCGGACTCCTAATAAACACAAAATCATGGCAAACGTAGGTAAAGTAAAACAGGTCATCGGCGCGGTAATCGACGTGCAATTTGATGGCAAACTTCCCGAGATCTACAACTCACTGGAATTGAAAAAAGAAAATGGTGATACACTGGTACTTGAAGTACAGCAGCACCTGGGTGAGGATAGTGTACGGACCATCGCGATGGACGGTACAGAAGGTATCGTTCGCGGTACAGAAGTAGTAGACACCGGAATTGCGATTGCCATGCCGATTGGTGAAGGCATCAAAGGACGTCTGTTCAACGTAACCGGCGACCCGATCGACGGATTACCCGCTGTAAGTAAAGTAGGCGGCCGTCCGATCCACAACCTGCCTCCCACCTTCGAAAACCTGAGTACCGCTACCGAAGTACTGTTTACCGGTATCAAAGTAATCGACCTGATTGAGCCCTATGCAAAGGGTGGTAAGATCGGTCTGTTTGGTGGTGCGGGTGTAGGTAAAACCGTATTGATCCAGGAACTGATTAATAATATCGCAAAAGCTTACTCCGGTTTATCTGTATTTGCCGGTGTGGGTGAAAGAACCCGTGAAGGAAATGACCTGATGCGTGAGATGATTGAAGCCGGTATCATGAAATACGGCGACGCTTTCAAACACAGCATGGAAGAAGGCGGATGGGATCTGAGCAAAGTAGATATGAAAGAACTGGCTGAATCCAAAGCCACTTTCGTTTTCGGACAAATGAACGAACCTCCAGGAGCCCGTGCCCGTGTGGCCCTCTCTGGTCTGACGATCGCTGAGTATTATCGTGATGGCGACGGACAAGGTAAAGGACGTGATATCCTGTTCTTCGTAGATAATATCTTCCGTTTCACTCAGGCCGGTTCTGAGGTATCAGCCCTGCTGGGTCGTATGCCTTCTGCGGTAGGTTACCAGCCTACACTGGCTACTGAAATGGGTATCATGCAGGAGCGGATCACTTCTACCAAGAATGGTTCTATCACTTCCGTACAGGCGGTATACGTACCGGCGGATGACTTAACTGACCCGGCTCCTGCGACTACCTTCGCCCACCTGGATGCCACTACTGTATTGTCACGTAAGATCGCAGACTTAGGTATCTACCCGGCAGTGGATCCCCTGGATTCTACTTCAAGGATCCTTTCTCCGCTGATCGTGGGTGATGCACACTACGATTGTGCTAACCGCGTGAAGTCTATGCTGCAGCGTTATAAAGAATTACAGGATATCATCGCGATCCTCGGTATGGATGAACTGAGTGATGAAGATAAATTAGTCGTATTCCGCGCCCGTAAAGTACAGCGTTTCCTTTCTCAGCCTTTCCACGTGGCAGAGGCCTTTACCGGTCTGAAAGGAGTACTCGTACCGATCGAAGAAACCATCCGTGGTTTCAATATGATCATGGACGGAGAAGTGGATGAATATCCGGAAGCCGCGTTTAACCTGGTTGGTAGCATCGATGATGCTATTGAGAAAGGTAAGAAACTGATGAGCGCAGCTCAGGGGTAAAACAATTTGCCAATCGGGTAAACTGAAAAAAGAAGTAAATGAATTTAGAGATATTAACACCAGAGAAGAAGCTGTTCAGCGGTGAAGTATATGGGGTACAGATGCCCGGTATTACTGGTAGCTTTGAAGTGCTGGACAAACACGCCCCCATGGTGAGTGCCCTGAAAGCCGGCAAAGTAAAAGTGCTGAAGGATAAAACCAATGCAGCCGCCGCCAACTATGAAGTGCAGGGTGGTTTTGTGGAAGTGCTGAACAACAAAGTGACGGTGCTGGTGGAAGGAGCTGTAGAGTTATAAAACTACTTCGGTAATAAATTTAAAAGGCTGTCTCCATTGAGGCGGCCTTTTTTGTGCCTGCCGCTTTTCGCTTCGCGGTTATTTTAACACATAGGCTATCTCTTGCTCTATGTGTGTCCTATGACTCTATGTTGCTATGTTTTTAACAAATAGGCTATCTCATGCTCTATGTGTCTCCTATGACTCTATGATGTTATGTGTTTAAAATAAGCGGCGAAGCCGCCTTTTAAATCGGGCTTTTATTTGATTCCCGCTGCGTATTTGATTCCGCCCAGGCAATGTGCCAGGAACAGTGGTTCATTAAAGGATGCATCCGTATGGCCAAGGGCGGTATAAAAGCACCGGCCGCCATCATAATCATGATACCAGGCCAACGCATGATTGTCTCCGTTTTTACCCCCGGTATAACTGCTCTCATCAATTCTAAGCAGTGTGTGCGTGGAAGGGTTGATATTTTTAAAATTATACCATTCATCAAAACGATCCCAGGTATCTGGTAAAGTGAGGGTAGACAAATGTGTTTTGTTGACCCGGTAAAGACGGGCGGTCTGTTGTTTAGGATGACTCTCAAAACTGGCACCCACCAGTCCCACATACCAAGGCCAGTCATACTCCGTATCCGTGGCGGCATGAATGCCCACAAATCCTTTTCCGGAACGGATAAATTTTTCAAATGCGGACTGTTGGGCACTGTCCAGCACATTACCGGTGGTGCTCAGAAACAGGATCACATCATAATGCTTCAGATTTTTAGCTGTAAACACCGATGCATCCTCGGTGGTATCCACCAAAAAATCCTGTGAGGCGCCCAACTCCATCAGTGCTTTTTTACCAACAGGGATGGAGGCATGGCGGTACCCGGTGGTTTTTGAAAATACCAGTATACGGGTTTTCTTCTTTGTAGTATATGCTGAAAGCAGTACAACGGACAGGGCCGTAAACAGTATAAGAACAGAGATACGTTTCAACATGGCAGATTAGGAGTTAGGTTTCATTTTTTTCTTCAGTTCCTGTTCGGCATACCCGAATACTTTTTTCATCAGGTCTGTCTTACGAAGTTCATATTTCGACCGTACCTGTTCCTCTTCATTGGCCACCATCAGAAACAGACCATCAATTACGCGGGCTGTTATAAAATCGGTCAGACTGTTCTCCAGCGGTTTATTGATAAAGGGAATACTGTTGTACAGGCCCGTGATATTGCTCCATTCTTTATCGGCTCCTTCCACCTTAATGGTACTGTCAACAATCGGACGGAATCCCGTCATCAGCGTAGGCTTCATACTTGTTTTAAAATAGTCGGTTGCCGCATGCGGGTTGTCGGTGACCAGGATTTTTGCAGCGTCCTTAACAGACATTGATTTCAGTGATTCAGTAAAGGCAGGCCGTGCCACACTCACGGCGGAAGACATCGCCCGGGTAAACTTGCCGGTAACCTGATTGATGGCTTTATCAAATCCCAGATCACGCAGGGTACGTTCTATTTTTTCGGCATCTCCCGGAAAAGCAAACCGGACCAATGGATTGCCATTGGGATCGGCGAATGCATCAAAACCTTTAAACAATCCCTGCGAGAGCGCTTCCTTCAGTCCCATGGCCATTTCCAGTTCAGATGGAACGAGCCCGAGTTTTTTAAGGGTACTGCATTGTAATCCGGTTATTCCCAGCAGGAGTACCACCAAAAGTTTACGCATAGTATTCAATTAAGTTGTGGGTCGAGCGGGAAATTGATCATCATTTCAAATTCGCCTCCAAGATGGCGAAGGGCTTCTTTCCAGATCTCTTCATGTTTTTCAAGAAAGACCAGTTTCCGGTTTGCTTCCACCGTCAGCCAGGTTTTTTCTGTCATTTCTGTATTCAGCTGGCCTTCGCCCCATCCGGAATAGCCAATAAAAAAGCGGATTTTTTCCGGGTCCATCCGGCCTTCTTGTAAAAGGGTGATTACAGCGTCAAAATCACCACCCCAGAAAACACCGGGTACGATTTCCTGTCCGCCCGGAATTTCATCCGGTAGTTGGTGGAGAAAATGCAGGGAATCTTTTTGTACCGGTCCTCCGTCAAATACAGGAATAGGATGGCCTTCCAGTTCGGGGATCAGTTCGTCCAGGGTGTTTTGTATGGGCCGGTTCAGTACAAAACCAAAACTCCCCTCTGTCTGGTGTTCGCAGAGTAAGACCACGGTCCGCAGGAAATTCGGGTCCTTCAGAAACGGGTCAGCAATCAGTAATATGCCGGATGCCGGATCAATCATAGTTCAATTTAAGGTTAAAAATGATTTCAAACCAGCCCTTATTGATTTTTATTCGGCTTGAGGGAAAGCTAAACAGGACGTTAAATTGATTGTGCTGACGCCCCGGACTCAGTTCCACTGGCCAGGGCTCCGTACATTTGCAGCCTGACCATTTGCCGGATAGTGTCGTGAAAATAAACCGGATACAGTATATTACAAACCGATTGGACAAAATTTGAAACGCATATTTACCATAATCACCGTGCTGATCAGTCTCTCCCTGATCGGACTGATTCTGATCCAGGTTTCCTGGATCAATAATATGGTCCTGCTCCGCCAGGAACAGATAAAACACAGTGTGGAGGAAACCACCAAAATGGTGGGGAATGAACTGGCCCAACACAAAGGAGGTTTTTCACCTGGCAACACAAAGAAAGGATTGTTGAGTGATGGATTTTCGCTCGATATCTTTAAACCGATCACCATCGGGCAACGTTTTAGTCTGGAGGATATCAGGAATAAAATCAGGAAGACCTTCATCCAGAATAAGCTCAGGAATGTGCCCTTTGAATTTGGGATTGCCTCATTCGATAAGTTTGATAATAATGTATTTGAGATTGTCTCTCCCAATTTTGTAATGGCATATGAGGACACCGTCAATAACTGGACCTGCCCGGTGGTACTGGAGGCCTTCAGTGGTACGGCCGGTGAAAACCTCACGGTCAGTGAAGTGTTGTTTGTTGTTATCCCCGATATCAAAAGCCTGGTATTAAAGGATCTCCGCTGGAGAATCATCACGTCTGTGCTCTTTACCATCATTATACTGGCGGCTTTTTACCTGACCGTGCGTACGATGCTGCGGCAGAAAAAGCTCGGCGAGATCAAGAATGACTTTATCAATAATATGACGCATGAGTTTAAAACACCGATTGCCACTATTTCACTCGCGGTGGATGCCATGCGGAATGATAAAGTGATCAGTGATAAGGATAAACTCCGCTATTTCAGTGGTATTATCAAGGAAGAGAATCAGCGGATGAACCGGCAGGTGGAAACCATCCTCAAAGCATCACAGCTGGAAAAACAGGAGGTGGACCTGAACCTGAAGCCGGTGAATGTGCATGAGATCATTAAAGACGTGGTGGATAATTTTGCGTTGCAACTCGAGAGCAAGAATGGCAAAGTGGACCTCTTGCTCAATGCCACCAATGACCTGATCGAAGCCGATGAAGTTCATTTTTCGAACCTGGTCAATAACCTGGTGGACAACGCGGTGAAATATGCCCGCGACAATACCCCGCCACATATCCGGATCAGCACCCAGTCGGGCAGTAAGTACTTCACTTTCCGTATTGAAGACAACGGGATCGGGATGAACCGCGATACCGTAAAACGCATCTTCGAACGTTTCTACCGGGCCCATACCGGCAATGTGCACAATGTAAAAGGCTTTGGTCTCGGTCTCAGCTATGTAAAAACCATGGTAGAAGCCCATCACGGCGAGATCAAGGCCGAGAGTACATTGGGGAAAGGCAGTGTTTTTACAATTGATATTCCGTTGAAGAGGGGATAAGGGAATTATTGTATGGATATAACGGAAGGTATAATCCTGTAATGCCGCAAGTATGATGCACGTTAAACTATTTCTGACTTTTTTACTTTTTGGCCTCTCTGTATCAGGACAAACTGAAATCCAACTAATTTTAAATGGGGCAGAAAATCACCGCATTGATAAAGTGGACGCTTTTGATTTGAGTCAGGTGGAAATTAATAAATATAAGTTTAAGGATACCTTGTTACTCCGTTTCAAAAAGAACAATATTGACTGTTATAATATCAGGTACTATGAGAATGGGAAAATGTATAGACAACAAATCTGGCTGGATCCCGGAAAAACTATTGTCAAAGCCCATATTGACGATGACAATCTGGTCATTGATACCGTTCTGAATTCCCCGTTTTATTACCAGGTGGCTGATTTTAATGAAGAGTACAGGTCTTTATTTAAAAACCGGGACAGTACCGGTCTAAATACTTTTTTGCTAAACAGGTTTGAGGAAAACAGCAACAACCCTTTTTCACTGAATATAGGGCTCTATTATCTGACATTGAACCAGAATAAAAAGGATCAGCTGCAAAAACTGAAAGCCCTGATTGATGGCCAGGCAGGCCGGTTTAGCTGGTTCCTGCTTTTTCCAATGGTATCGGGTCGTCTTGACAAACTGTTGACCGTAAAAAAAATTGACTTTGCAAAGTTCTCATTCATTAATGAGAATAAAAGGAAAACTGCGATCAAACTTGACGGGGCTGAATTTTATGTAATTGATTGCTGGTTTTTGGCTTGTATGCCCTGTATTGCCCAGCATAAAGAGATAAAGGAAAATTTAGAAAAACTGAGGAGCAGGAATGTTGAAGTTATCGGAGTGTCTACTGACCGGGACTGGAAGAAATGGAAGACTTATTTGACAGATCATAATTATACCTGGGCCAACTTTACGGAGGATAAATCACTGGCTTTTACAAAAGAGCTGAGTATCGCGGCTTTTCCTACTTATCTTATATTAAATAAAGACGGGGAAATCCTGGAGTCATTCAATTCTTTCAGGGACGTATTGAAAAGATTTCAGCTTGTTGAGTAAGCACAGCCTGCTTTGCCGGTACCTGGCAATGGCATTTAATGACGGGGAAGAATTTTTTAAAGCGAAATGTACAACCTGCGGTTGACCTCGCTGGGGAATTTTGGTAGGGATGTTTCTATAATTAGATCACCCCTTCGGGGCTCAGGAAGGAAAGTGGAGAATTTTGTCGTATATGATAGTAGTACTGAAATTATTTTATATAACGTATAAAGCTTGTGAAATAAAATCAGCTGGCTGGAAATCGATGCAATTATCATCAGCTCAGGGATTATTGACGGTATTTATAACAATGCATGTGATTCAGTTATTCCTGCTGATTTATAAACTAACAGGAAATTCAGTACAGAATATGGAAGGTGGGTTTCTTTTCCTGATAGCTGGAATATACCTGGTCGCAACAAGGGGGATTAATTACTTTTTCAACCGAAGAATACTCGCAAAAGCTATAGCCCGTAATAACGATAGCATCGGGTTGACGTCAGCCAGGTTGATAACATTCAGTTATCTGATAGTTAATATCTGCCTTACGTCCATATTGTTTACTTTAAAAAAGTAAAATGCCAGATTCCTGGAAACAAGTACTTCTTACCTGTTAACCTATTAACCTTTCAACCTGTCAACCGCTCTCCACAACAAACTCCCATCCCCATAACTCAAAAACCGGAATTCATTTTCCATCGCATAATTATAGACTTTCCGCCAGTCATTGCCGATCAGTGCCGCCACCAGTAATAACAAAGAGGATTGCGGCTGATGGAAATTAGTGATCAGCCCGTTGATAATCTGGAATTGGTAACCGGGAGCGATCAGGATCTGTGTTTTCGTCACTAATCGTTCAAGTTTATTTGCCTTCATCCATTCCAGCAACGCAGATAAGGATACATCGGCTGTAATATCCTTATCTTTTCGTTCATATGCTTCCCATTGAGTAATCTCCATACTCGTAACTCGTAACTCGCCACTCGCAGCTTTTCTTCCTATCCAGTACAGGCTCTCCATCGTTCTTAAAGAGGTTGTCCCGATCGTAATAATATTTCCACTTAAAGACTTCAACAATGTTTCAATAAAGGACCGGCTTACATCGATCCACTCCGCGTGCATATCATGCTCATCCATTTTCTCCGCCATCACGGGTTTGAAAGTACCTGCACCTACGTGGAGGGTGACATAGTCATGGCGGATATTTTTTTCCTTGAGGGATTGGAATAATTGCTCCGTGAAATGCAGACCGGCGGTTGGTGCCGCTACGGATCCATCATGCTTTGCGTATACAGTCTGGTATCGTTCGTTATCACTTTCCTCTGCTTTACGTTTGATATAGGGTGGGAGGGGGATGGCTCCGGCCGCATGCAAGATTTCAGCAAAGCTCAATGAGGATGGTGTCCAGCTGAGTTCAATGATAAAACAACCGGCACGTTTCTCTATATACGCAGCCTGTAGTATGATTTCTTTCCCGTTATAGGAGATCCTCTTCTCAAGCACCTGTCCCGGCTTCCATTTGGAGGCGCCACCCACCAGGCATTGCCAGTAAACTTTTCCTTGCTGCAACATAGCACGGGTGATATCGGCATATTGTTCATGGGGCTCGAGGCAAAATACTTCAATCACGCCTCCGGTACTTTTCTGAAACAGCAACCGGGCTTCCACCACTTTGGTATTGTTAAATACGAGCAGCGAATCTTCCGGAATATAATCAGCAAGCTGCCTGTATGTATCGGTGGTGATAGTACCCTGATCATAGATCAACAGCTTTGAGGCATCTCTTTCCGCCAAGGGGAAAGCAGCAATCCGTGCTTCAGGTAACGGATACGTGTAGTCGAGAATGGAAAGTTCTTTGGGATGTTTCATGACACAACCAACTGTTGTATGGTGAAGGGCAAAGGTAGGAATGAGTTATCAGTAATGAATAATGAGTAATGAGTAGCTGTTCGTACAGAACTAAAGGATTGAACATCCATTTATGAGAGGGTTCAATACTGTAAAGACTTTTCAATTGGTACTCTGTCATGTCCTAAAATAAGTTGTCACTATTTACTACGTTTTTCAGATACTCCATTTATGAACCTCAGACGGTATTCTCAGCCCTAAAGACCAATGGGGACGCTGTTCATTATACAGATAGATTGCTTCCCTGACAGCCTGACTGGCATGTTGATCTTCCTTAAAATGCTCATCTAATCCGTACTCGTCTTTCAATATTCCGTTTACCCGTTCTGCCTTCGCATTGTCATAGCAGTTGCCGGCTTCTCCCATACTCATTCGACCACCCTTGGACTGTATTCTTTTTACATATTCATTCGAACAGTATTGAAAACCACGGTCCGAGTGATGGATTAAGCCAGTTGGGTCTGTGCATTGCTTTAAAGCCATTTTAAGTGCTTTTAAAGCCCCCTCCAGCCCAAGACTATTACTTAATTCCCAACCAACAACCTTGCGACTATAAGCATCAGTTATTAAAAAAAGATACTTAAATCCATTCCCGGTTCGGATATACGTTATGTCACTAACCCAGACCCGATCAGGGCCTTGCGGAGTATAATCCTTGACCAGGTTCTGGTGTACCCGGAACCGGTGGC
>CAUJFR010000151.1 GCA_963169885.1 Bacteroidota bacterium | reverse complement strand
GCGAAAATGCCAACGAAATGCTGCGTTCCCTGAAGATATCCTATAACAGGGCCCGTCAGGCAACGATTACCACCGAGCTGACGGAGATTGTGAGTGGAGCAGCGGCCTTGCAAGGTTAAGGGAAAGTATGAGTCGGGAGTCGGGAGTCGGGAGTCAACAGCCCCTACTGAGAAAAGGGGGTTAATAAAGAGATAGTACGAAATAAAGGAGAACCGGTTTGCAGTATGCAGACCGGTTTTTTTTATGTAAAAGCCCGTGCTTTCAGACTTGCGGACTTATCCGACTTTACCCCTTCAAACTGTGCATAAACTGTGGATAGCAAATCCCCTGCGATAGTTATCTTGCCAGTCCGTTTGGCGTTAAAATTGAAGTGGCTGAATGACGGATTTTCACCTTATTTGACTAATACTATTATGACTATCGATAATCTCATACCCCATATTGAAGCACTGGTTTTTGCCAGTGACAAGCCGCTGACCACCATGGAAGTGACGGAGCTTATTAATAATGCGTTTGGTTTCATGGAAGAGAAGATCATGCTCGACCAGGCCGAATCGGCCATTGATGGTATTCGCGAAAAGTATGCTTCCGAATTTTATCCCTTCGAATTAAGACAAAGTGGTGGTGGCTGGCAGTTTCTGACCAAGAAGGAGTATCATAAAACGATTGCCCAGCTGAATGGGGATAAATTCCTGAAACGCCTTTCAGCCGCTTCTATGGAAACCCTGGCCATTATTGCGTATAAGCAACCGGTGACCAAGGGTGAGATTGAAGCCATCCGCGGGGTGAGTTCAGATTATGCGGTACAGAAGCTCCTGGAAAAAGAGCTGATCATCATTACCGGAAGAAATGAAAAAATGCCCGGTCATCCACTGGTGTATTGTACTTCCAGGAATTTCATGGATTATTTCGGAATTAATTCAGCCGATGATTTACCAAAAATAAAAGAGGTACTGGCTGATCAGCTGGTGGAGCCAACCGTAATGAAGGATATGCAGGTGACTGATGAGGACGAGTCCACCGAAAGAAATGATGACATTGATGGTACAACCGCACTCGCCGTTACAGAAGGCGGAGAACTGGTGATCAATGAAGATGCCGGTGAATCAGAAGAAAATTAAGCAGTACTTATTCTCCCAAATTTATAAACCGGCTCAGTTCATTACTGAGCCGGTTGTTTTTTTATCTTCGCCCCTATGGCGACTGAACTCTCACACGAACAACTGTCAGCATTGGCCCGTGAATACGGCACCCCTCTTTATGTTTATCATGCGGAAAAAATCGGGGAGCAGTACAAAAATCTATTGGATGCATTCCACGGTGCTGATGTTCGTTTTTTCTATGCAGCCAAAGCGCTGACCAATATCAATGTGCTGCGTTATATCAACAGCATTGGTTGCAACGTGGACTGCAGTTCGGTGAATGAAGCGAAGCTGGCGCTCCATGCCGGTTTTGATCCGAAGAATGTGTTGTATACGTCCAACAATGTATCTTTTGAAGAAATAGAAGAAGCCCAACGCCTGGGGATTCATATCAATATTGACAGTATTTCCAATCTCCGGAAGTTTGGTCTGAAATTCGGTCATAGCTACCCGGTAGGTATCCGGCTCCGTCCCAATATCATGGCCGGTGGCAACCTGAAGATCTCTACCGGGCATGCCGATAGTAAGTTTGGGATACCATTGGAAAACATCGCAGAGGTGCTTGATCTGATCCGGGAAACCAATCTGTTTATCCGTACCCTGCATATACATACCGGTAGTGAGATCAAAGATGTGGAGGTATTTGCCAGGGGGATAGAAGTATTGTTTGAAGTGGCGCAACAGTTTCCCGAACTGGAAGTGATTGACCTGGGCGGTGGATTTAAAGTGCCCTATAAGCCCGGGGAAGAAGGAACCGATATCCCATTATTGGGAAAGAAAGTAAAAGAAGAGTTTGAACAGTACGAAGCCAAATACGGGCGTAAACTGCAGGCCTGGTTTGAGCCGGGTAAGTATATCGTGAGTGAGTGTGGTTATTTTATTACAAAAGTAAACGTATTGAAACCGGCAGTCAATGCCGTATTTGCTGGGGTAGATACCGGCTTGAATCACCTGATCCGTCCGATGTTTTACGGATCATGGCATCAGATTGAAAATATATCGAACTCTTCAGGGGCGTTAAACAATTACAATGTGGTCGGTAATATTTGTGAAACGGACACGTTCGCGGAGAACCGGCCGCTTCCCGAAATCCGGGAAGGGGATTTTCTTGTTTTCCGCAACGCCGGTGCCTATTGCTTTGAAATGTCATCGCATTACAATTCCCGTTTCAAACCGGCGGAAGTCATGGTAGAAGATGGTACGGCCAGGCTTATACGAAAAAGGGATGAGTTTAGTGATTTGCTATCTGGTCAGATATACTAGTTAACCTTTCCTGAGAAGGTGTTCGGTGTTAGCTGTTAGGTGTTTGGAAAATATCTCCTCCTTAAACAGGTGTTCGCTGTTAGCTGTTAGGTGTTAGGAAAACAGCCCATCCTGAGGGAATTTTGTTTTTAAAAAGATACTTCTGTTTTTCCCCACTCGAAGCGGAATGATGTTGTCATCCTGAGTAGACGCTTATGCATATCTACAGGGCAAAAGGAAAAGGATCTGCGTCGTATCGAAGGGTGACGAAGCAAGAAGCGATGCGTCGTATCGAAGGATGTTATTCCCCCGCCTTCATCTGCACCGTAATCACACTCGTTGATTTGGAGGTCAGCGGCAGGTTGCCGAATGTGGATTCGGTGGTTCCTGTGGACTCTGTGGTCGTGGTTTTTTCTTTGATGATCATGGTGGTTTTATCGAGTATGATTTTGCCCGATAATTTATGCGAAAGGGTGGTAGTGGTTTCGCTGCCCATCATTTCGGCCTTGGTGACGGTGTTGGCCGTGCCGGTAAAATCCACCAGTACGGTGCTGTCTGTTACTGCAGTG
>CAUJFR010000150.1 GCA_963169885.1 Bacteroidota bacterium | reverse complement strand
ATGCAGCTCCTGGTAACAGAAAGATTCTAATGTAAAACGGCCTGCTTCATCAACATTGTTCTGATTATTTCCCTTCCATCCGTATTGCCCAAGGTACTGCTGCAGGCCCTTTCCGGGTGCGGCATCATTCCAAATACATTGCGGTTGGCATTACAGATACCGGCAATATGACGGGTTGATCCGTTTGGATTAGCGGCTCCGCCAATTTTCCCGTTTTCATCGCAATAATAGAAAATCACCTGGCCATTGGCCTCCAGTGCGTCGAGTGTCTGGTCATCCGCATAATACCGTCCTTCACCATGGGCTACGGGAATCATATAGGGTTTACCGGTTTCGTTGGTGATATATACATTTTTGCAGACAAATTGCTGGTTGGCATTGCGAAGTAATCCGCCGGGAAGCAGGTGTGATTCGCAGAGAATCTGGAATCCATTACAAACCCCGAAGACTTTCCCCCCTGCATTAGCAAATTCAATCACGGATTGCATCATTGGACTAAAGCGGGCGATCGCGCCGCAACGGAGATAATCCCCGTAAGAAAACCCACCGGGAAGGATAATACAGTCGTCAGTTGTAAAGCTGCTCAGGTCGCGGTCTTTGTGCCAGAGCATGGTCACATCCTGGTCGAGGTCATACCGGAGTGCATCATACATATCACGGTCGCAATTGGAACCCGGGAAAACAACAACGCCAAATTTCATAAATATGGTGATTTTTGAGGGGCAAAGATACGTAAAGTGCCGGTCCGGCAGAAGCTGGAAAACCGGGTGTGAACAACTGTCTTACATCGAAAAACCCGGGATTGTTGATTATTATTGATTATTGATTATTGCTTCAGGCTGGAAAGTCAAGTTTGACCGGCAACACTTCTATTGCAGGAAAATGGCTGACTTATCCCTCGCTTCGCTTCGGGATGACAAAACAGCCCGTTCTCCAACCATTTGCCCCCACTTACAACTTATAACTTACCACTTACAACTCATCTTCGCTTTCCTTCTGGCATATAGCTAAAGGTGATATTGCCCCAAGCCGTAAACAAAAACATCACACTTACAACTTATTACTTAAAACTTACCACTCCCTCCTACCAGCCCGGTCCCCAGTACTGAAAACCAATAATAAAAGCCACCGTGGCCCAGAAAAAAAGGATGGGTACTATGCGGAAACCGGAATAGAGGTAAGTACAGCCATGAAAAGCGGCAAAGGGTACAGCCGCCATGACCCAGTTGGCAAAACTGTCGCTGTTATTGACAAAAGGCACCAGGATGGCTACCAGGAGATAGAGTAACACGAGGCTCCAGCCTTTACGGACCTGAATCAGCATTTTGCGGAGGTTATCCTGTACATAGTAGCTTCCGATCAGGAAAGGTACGGTTAGCAGGAAAACGCTGCCGGCCATCCAGGCGGATTGTTTCAGCGAAGGCAGGTGTACAGTCAGTGGGGGAAGCAGGTTATCCCAGTTCAGTCCCCCGACAATAAACAGGTAAACCGCATAAAAGTAAAAAGGGGCGGTAACACCCAGGAGGCAGAGCACCCATTCATTAAGGCGGAAAGGCCGCATCACCATCAGGGCGAGCAGGATCCAGCCGATAAACGTGATGGCCGGGAAATAGAAAAAAGAGGCCAGTCCAAGGGCGAGTCCGATATTGAAAATAGTACCCCGGGCTTCCGGTTGATTATAAATCCGGAAAAGGGCAGATAAAACAAACAAAAGAAACGTATTGACCAGCAATGGGGCCGTGAAATAATTCCACTCCTGGAAAAGAGAAGTAATCAGCAGGTAGGCCATTCCCGGGAGGTAGGTTGGCCGGTTCATCATCCGGTGCTGGGCGATAAAACGACTGAGAATGATGGCCTGAATATAAAGCAGTGTAAAGGCAAGGATCGGGTAAATGACCGGACCCATTGATTTATGCTGATGGAGGTAATCCAGTAAAGCCCGGAAAAGAATACCATCCCCGGTACCCCGTTCGGTGATATGGGGCTGGGAGAACATCGGGAGTTTAATGAGTATCCCGAAAACCAGGAGCAAAAAAATATTTGCCGGGTTTTTCTGTTTAAATAGACCGACCAAGGTTGCTGGGCTGAATTAAGGATTAGTTGTAATCGATTTTTGCAAAACAAATATAGTTACGATACAAACAAGGTATGATCATTTGTTTTGCACTGACCTGTTTCCCGAATTTGGGCAAAAATTCATAGCCCTTATCCAGGTTTTTCAGCGTAGGGTTGCGGGTCATTCCCCCGGAAGGTGTCACCCCGTAATCATTCAGCAGGTTATTCCTTCTTTCCATCTGATTAAAGAGAAAGTGGATCTGATCTCCGGTATTCATGAGCTGATACGAAATCATTTCTCCGTTTTCATCATCAAACTGAGTTTTACCCAATACCGTATTCCACTCCAACTGTCCCTGGTTGTTAAAAGACATTACCGTGATATTGTCTGCATGGTGCCGGACGGCCTGATTACTGTTGCCTCCGCGGCCCCACCTGAAGCGGTCATAGAACGGAGAATAATAGTAGTTGCTGGCTCCGGGATAATAATATGGTGATCCGCCATAGAGATTATCCCAGCGGTTCCAGTTATTAAAACGGGAAGTGGTGTAATAAGCTTCACTGCCAATCAGGAATCCACCGTCGCGGCGGGTGATGATCTGACGGATAAAATAATCATTGAAAGCGGTACGGGCACTTGCATCGCCCCGGGCTTCACTCCGTAATTCATCGGAAAAAATATGAATTGTTTCCACCAGGGGCTGGCCATTTATTTTATCCCAGACATAAAAATAATAACCATCAATATTACCTCGTCTTTCTTTATAATAAAAAGAGGTCAGGAAATAGCGCTTATTGTAATTATCCACCTTAATATGAATCTCGTCAAGCCAGGTTTTTTCAATATTCAGGTGCTTTTCAATCAGGGTATCTTCCTGGGCTTTTTTAATGATAAAGGAGGCTGTACTGATATTATCATTTCCCTGACGCAGGAATTTGGAAAAGACAATATCCCCTTCATTGTCCAGGCAAAAATCGCTCAGGTTCTCATTACGCTCCTCCATGGGAATCTGAAGTCTGCTTTTCTTGAGTAGTTCCAGTTTATCGTTGAAGAGCAGGGTCGTCATCAGGTAAAGTTGCCGGTTCCGGCTGTTGATTTTGAAAACCCCGATCTTCTTCTTATCCTCACTGCTTATTACGGAATAAACCTTGTTATCAGCGGCAAAACCAAGATGGGTGGTATCCAGTTCGATCAGTTCACCGTTTTTCTTACCCATACCATCAATACGGGCAGCCATACAATAAACCACGCTCCTCCGCTGGTATTGGTAGATCATCCAGGCATGGTCAGCATAGGGGAAAAAATCGACATTGATCATCCGGTCATCATTGGGCAGAAAATCCAGTTTACTTTCACCGGCGGGTAACATATCATTGTCCAGTAAACTGATCCAGCTGCGGGCCCTGGTGTTTTTGTAAATGAGGAAGTTGCCGTTGATTTTTCCGATAATCTCGAAATTCAGGTTCCGGGTATCGTCATTATCCTTTTCAGAATAAACAATTTTCTGGGCGGCAACCGGCTGTGCGGCCATTCCGGCAAGGATGGACATCAGCAATATGGGCAGAATGGGGAATTTCATATTCATAAATTCATATTAAAGGTAAGGGTTGGACCGAAACTGTCCCGCCCTTTCCATGATGCAATCTGGTACAAAATTACATTCCGGGTATCCGGCAACGGTAAATCCCGCCCAAACCCCCGTTTGTATTTCAAACAAAAGACGCGAATGAAAGTTCTTCAGGTTGTTCGTTGTATATAATTTTTGCCTATACCTTTGCCTTTCTGCCGTACAGAAGCAAAATCTGTACCCGCCTTACCGGTAACGGGGAATACTGACGGGTCGCCAGAAAACAATTAACAAATACCAAAAAGTGAAACAACCTGCTAACAAGGTCACCGCAGCCGGCTTATTGATTGCCCTTGGCATTATTTACGGAGACATCGGCACATCCCCCTTGTATGTTTTTAACGCGATCATTGGCGACCGGCTGGTCAACGAAGAGCTGATCCTCGGCACCCTTTCCTGTATCATCTGGACCCTGACCCTACAGACTACCATAAAATATGTGGTGTTGGTACTTCGTGCCGACAACCGGGGTGAGGGTGGTACGTTTGCCCTTTACGCCCTGGTACGCCGGCGTAAAAAATGGCTGGTTATACCCGCCATGATCGGGGGAGCGTCCCTGCTGGCAGACGGCATTATCACCCCACCTATCTCGATTACTTCGGCGGTAGAAGGGCTAAAACAGTTGCCCCAGCTAGGTATTGAAGACGGCAGTAATACCGTGGTCATCATAGTTCTCTCCATCCTGACTCTTTTCTTCTTTATGCAACAATTCGGTACCGCATCGATCGGGAAGTTGTTTGGCCCGATCATGATGATTTGGTTTACCATGTTGCTGATATTGGGTGTGGTGCATGTATTTGACGATTTAGCCATTTTCAAGGCACTCAGTCCGTATTATGCGATCCATTTCCTGCAAACCTATAATGAGGGATTCTGGTTATTGGGTGCCGTATTTCTTTGTACCACCGGAGCCGAAGCGCTGTACAGTGACCTGGGTCATTGCGGACGGAGCAATATCCGGATGTCCTGGATATATGTAAAAGCCTGTCTGCTGATCCATTATTTCGGTCAGGGCGCTTACCTGCTTTCACACCGGGCCGGACTCACCATTACTCCGGAAGTTAAGAGTGCCCTAAGTATAAATGCTTTTTATAACCTGATGCCCCAATGGTTTATCATCCCAGGGGTGCTTATTGCCACAGTAGCCGCCATTATTGCCAGCCAGGCTATGATCTCCGGTGCCTTTACCCTGATCAGCGAAGCCATGCGACTAAACCTCTGGCCCAAACTCCGGATCAGGTATCCTTCTGAAGCCAAGGGACAGCTTTTTATTCCCACGATCAACTTCCTGATGTTTCTGGGTTGCGCCGGTGTGGTGCTTTTTTTCCGTAAGTCTTCCAACATGGAAGCAGCATACGGTCTAGCTATCATTGTGACCATGCTGGCCACTACTATGCTTTATGCGAATTACCTTGTCCTGCAAAGAGCTAAACCCCTTTGGATTTATATATTTCTCGGGTCCTATCTGCTTGTAGAAATTGGCTATCTCGTAGCACTGATGGTGAAATTTACCCATGGTGGATATATTACGCTGATTATAGGACTGGTAATGTTCCTTGTAATGTATGTCTGGTACCGTGCCCGCAAGATCAAAAACCGATATGTGGAATTTGTCCGACTGGAGCATTATATCCCCAAGATCCAGGAGCTCAGCAATGATAAATCGGTGCCCAAATATGCCACGCACCTTGTCTATATGACCAGCGCCAATAACCCGAAAGAAATTGAGCACAAGATCATCTATTCGATCCTGAACCGTAAACCCAAACGCGCCGATATTTACTGGTTTGTACATATTGATACGGTAGATGATCCTTATACCTGCGAATACAAAGTCGAACATATTATACCCAACGATATCATACGGGTAGACTTCCGCCTTGGATTCCGCATGGAACCCCGGATCAACCTGATGTTCCGCAAAGTAGTGGAGGACCTGGTGGCTAATAAGGAAGTGAATATTATCAGCCGCTATGAAAGCCTGGCCAGCAGCGGCACGGTGGGCGACTTCCAGTTTATGGTAATGGAGAAATACCTGAGCCAGGACAACGAATTGCCTTTCTTCGAACGGGTGGTGATGAAATTCCATTTCTGGCTGAAAGATCACAGCCTTTCCGAAGAGAAAGGATTTGGTCTTGACCTGGCGAATGTAACTGTGGAAAAATTCCCGCTGATTGTGGCACCCGTGACAAATCTGAAGCTGAAGAGAGTGGAAGAATAAGTACGAAGTTAGAAGTACGAAGTACGAACGGGATTTCGTAAAACGAGATACTAT
>CAUJFR010000149.1 GCA_963169885.1 Bacteroidota bacterium | reverse complement strand
CGGCTGCCAGGATACGTTGCGCAGCAGCCCGATTCAAATTGGTGGTATCACTACTGATTTTACGGCGCCATTGACTGCCTGTGTGAATGAACCAGTAACATTTACCGGCAATTCCACTCCGGTACCGGGTGCTTCCAACTGGACCTTCGGTGACGGTGGAACAGGTGCGGGACTTACAACCACCTATAGTTATGCCCTGCCGGGTGTGTATACCGTAAAACTGGTAAACACTTATTCAAATTGTACAGACTCAGTTACACATGATATCACCATCAATCCCTTGCCCGTTGCAGAATTCACGGCCCCGGTTACCGTTAGTTGTCAGCCGCCGCTGACTGTCAACTTTCAGAATCTCAGTACCGGCGGTGCTGTTTCCTGGGAATGGGATTTCGGGGATGGAAGTCCGGTTAATACCACCCAAAACCCTTCACATACCTATACCACTTATGGAAGCTTTGATGTATCCCTTATTGTAACCAATGCAAACGGGTGTACAGATACGATTATCAAACCTGCTTTTGTCCGTATACGCCGGGCCAATATGTCGGTAAACGGACTACCCCAACGGGGTTGTATCCCCTATACGATCATGCCGCAACCGGTGATAAATGCACTGGATGCCGTGACTTCCTGGGAATGGGATTTCGGCGATGGCGGTTCTTCATTTATTCAGAACCCCACACATACGTATACTGTCCAGGGCACGTATACCGTAAAACTGATCATCACCACCAGCACCGGTTGCAGGGATACTTTAACGATCAGTAATGCGGTTCAGGTAGGCTCTACTCCTGTAGCTGATTTTTCCGCGACTCCCAATCCGGTTTGCGCCCGTCAGCCGGTTCAGTTTACAGATTTATCCGTTCCCGCTGATGAATGGTTATGGGATTTTGGCGACGGGACAACCAGTACCCTTCAAAACCCGGTACATATTTTCAGCGATACCGGCTACTTTGATATTACACTCATTGCCTACAATAACGGATGTCCGGATACGATTGTATTCAATGATTACATCTACGTCTTACCCCCGATTGCCCGGATTGCAGTAACGCCTGATTGCAACAACCGCTTACGCTTTACTTTTACGGATTTATCGATTGCCCCGCTGACCTGGGAATGGGATTTCGGGGACGGCAGTCCGATAGACAATACACAGAACCCGGTGCATATTTACCCGGCCCTGGGTAATTATATCGTCCGGCTAATCGTAACGAATGGAGGCTGTTCTGATACAACGACTGTACCTGTGTATGCCTTAGATGAGCGGTCAGATTTTATAGCCGACCAGACCACCCTTTGCAAAACCGGTACGGTAACGTTTAATACCCTGAATATTAATCCGGCGAATATTACTTCCTACCAATGGAACTTTGGCGATGGGAATAATCTGACTACGAGCAGTCCAACGGCAACGCACTCCTATACAACGGCCGGTACTTATTCTGTCACCTTAACGATCACCGACCTGAATGGTTGTACGAGCACATTTATGCATCCGGATTATATCAGGATCAATGGGCCAACAGCTGGATTTCTTGCCGGAAATGTATCGGGTTGTACCGGACTGACCGCCACGTTCACCGACCTCTCCACTACGGATGGTCAGAATGCCATCACGAACTGGTTCTGGGATTTCGGAGACGGCATCACACAAAATTTCACCGCTCCCCCCTTCCAGCATATTTATAATACGGTTGGTACATTCAATGTTAAACTGGTAGTGACTGATGCAGCCGGTTGCCTGGATAGTCTGACCCTGACCAGTACCGTTAGTACATCCGACCCGATACCCGACTTTGTGGTGGATACACTCACCTGCCCGGGTGCTGTGCTGACCTTTACTAATACCTCTTTACCTGCTGGACTCAGCAGCAGTTGGGATTTCGGAGATGGGAATACCTCTATAGTGACCAGTCCAACCCATAGTTATGCCGCCACTGGTTTATACACGGTGAAATTGGTGATCCGCGATGCCCTTGGGTGTTCAGATTCGCTGATCCGTACAAACTATATCCGGGTTGCACTGCCTGTTCCCGACTTCACGGTGAGTGATTCCGTCACCTCCTGTACGCCGCTGGAAGTCCTGTTTACAAATACTTCCACATTCTATAGTTCAGTAAGCTGGAATTTTGGTACGGGCCAGGGCGTTTCCACCCTGAACAACCCGATTCACTTTTTCTCTGCCCCTGGTGTTTACCCGGTTAAACTGATAGTGACCAGTCCGGGTGGTTGCCTTGACTCAATCACAAAAACAATCCGGGTATACGATACAGCCGGCTCGCGGATTAATTATACCCCTATTGGCGGATGCAAGCCGCTAACCATTGCCATGTCTGCGACAACGCCTGGCCCGATGGTCTCTTATTTCTGGGATTTCGGGGATGGGAATACGATCACCACCACTATACCCAGCGCCAATCATACGTATACATCCTTTGGTAATTTCCTGCCAAGGGTAATTATGGAAGATCCTTCGGGTTGTATCATTCCATTGCAGGGTGCAGATACCTTACTGGTAACCGGAGCCAAAGCAAATTTCGGGGTGGATACTGCTTTCTTTTGTGATTTTGGAACGGTGAACTTTATCGACTCTACCACTTTTAATGATCCGATTGTACAGTATAGCTGGGATTTCGGGGATGGAGGAAGTTCTACGCTTCAGCAACCTTCACACTTGTATAATGTACAGGGCATTTATAATGTGCAGCTGGCTGTTGAAACGCTGGGGGGCTGCCGGGACACGATCATGAAACAAGCCGTAGTAAAAGTGATCAACCGGCCATTGATTGATATTAACGGGGACACCGTGATCTGTATTAATAACACCATCCTGCATACCGGCGTATTCCTGCGCGCTGATACTTCTGCAGTCAGTTGGTTATGGACCTTCCCGAACGGGGTAACTTATACCGAACAAAATCCGCCTTTGCAACTGTATAATGTAGCCGGTACATTTACCATTACAGCTTTTGCCACAAACAGCAGCGGATGTATAGACACCACCAGGCAGACCATTATCGTAAACCCATTGCCGGTTGTAACGATGCCCGGGGAACTCACGATCAATGCCGGATTCCCGGTTACAATACCTGCCGTTTATTCAGCAAATACAGTAAACTGGATCTGGTCACCCGCTACAGGGCTGAGTTGTGCCAATTGTCCCACACCGGTTGCCCTTCCGAAGATGAATACCTCTTACCAGGTTTATTTTACGGATGACAATAACTGTAGTAATACCGGCCGCATACTAATCAATGTATTGTGCGGCAAAGGCAACCTTTATATCCCCAATACGTTTTCTCCCAATGGAGATGGCAGTAATGATTTCTTTTATCCGCGGGGCACTGGCCTGGAACGTGTAAAATTCTTACGCATCTTTAACCGTTGGGGAGAAGTGGTATTTGAGAAAAAAGATTTCCCGGTCAATACTGCGAGTTCCGGTTGGGATGGGCGGTTTAAAGGGCAAAAACCAAAGGCCGATGTTTATATTTTCCAGGCCGAGGTCTTTTGTGAAAACGGAGAGTTGCTCCGCCTGAATGGGAATATTGCGTTAATCCTGTAACAATAAAAATGCGGAACCAAAGAATTATATATCTCCTGTTGTTTTTGTTGTCCGTTTCCGGTCAGCAAAAGCTGTATGCACAGGATATCCATTTCTCGCAATTCTTTGAAGCACCCCTCTGGCGTAATCCCTCACTCAGCGGCATTTTTACCGGTGATGTCCGGGTACAGGCGGTGTACCGGGATCAATGGAACAGTGTAACGGATGCCTACCGGACCGGGTCGGTGAATGCAGAATATAAAATGCCCGTGGGTAAACTGAATGACTTTGTCACCATTGGCATACAGGCATTATATGACCGGGCCGGAACCATTGGCTGGACCTCCACGCATGTGCTGCCCGCGTTGAATTATCACAAATCGCTCAGTGGTGAAAAGAATCGCTACCTCTCCCTGGGGTTTATGGGTGGATTGGTACAGCGGCGATTCGATCCTTCTAAAATGACCACCAACAGTCAGTATGATAATGGCGGTCTTGGCGAAAACCTGCTTAATACCCAATACAGTTATGCTGACGGAAGTGTAGGCATGAGTTATAATTCGGATATCAATGACCAGCCTGCAAATAATTTTTATATCGGGGCGGCTTATCATCACTTTAACCGGCCAAGGAATTCTTTTTACCGGAACAATACGATTGAACTGCATCCCAAATGGGTCTTCTCCGGTGGTTTACGCATGGGCGTGGCTGATTATGCATTTATCACATTGCAGGCAGATCATTCCCGGCAGGGTGGATTCAGTGAAACCATGGGTGGCGTACTGTACGGCTTGAAACTGGGTGAGGATCCGGATAACCCCGCCTATACCATTCATGCCGGAGGCTTTCTCCGTTGGAATGACGCCCTGGTTCCTGTAATAAAACTCGATTATGCCCCTTTCTCGGTTGCCCTGAGTTATGATGTCAATATCTCCAAACTCAAACCTTCCAGTTATGGCCGGGGCGGATTTGAGTTATCTGTCTCGTATATCGGCTTCCTGAAACGGAATGAAGGCTACCTGCTTTGCCCGAAATTTTAGAAAATTTCCATTCCCGGCGAACCTTCTTTTACGACTATTGTTTATACTTCAACTTAAACAAATTCATGTATGGCAATTACGATCGGACAAGTCGCCCCTGACTTTACTTTATTTAACAGTGAAAAAAAACCGGTTACTCTTTCGGGTTTGAAAGGCCAGACCGTACTCCTGTTATTCTTTCCCCAGGCTTTCACGAGTGTGTGCACCAAAGAACTTTGTGGTGTTCGGGATAATATTACCCGTTACCAGTCGGTCAATGCCAGCGTTTTTGGCATTTCAGTCGATTCTGTTTTTACCCTGGCCAAATTCAAGGAAGAACAACAATTTAATTTTCCCTTGCTGAGCGATTTCAATAAAGACGTGGCCGAAGCATATGGCAGTCTCTACCAGGACTGGATACTGAACATGCGCGGCGTCTCCAAAAGATCCGCTTTTGTGATCGATAAAGATGGGATTGTACAATATGCCGAAGTACTCGAAAGTGCCGGTGATGTTCCGGATTTTGAGAAGATCAATGCAGTACTGGACAGCTTACGCTAAAATTGCGTTAAAATCTATATACTACGCCTTGTAATTCAATGATTTACAAGGCGTATTTTTGACTAGTAGTTTTACGATTCCTATTTCAAAAAAAGGGGTTACATTTAGGATAATAAAAGTAATTTTGTTTCGTTGAAAAGACTTTTACCCATATTATTCTTACTGGTCCTCACTTCTCTCCAATCCCAGGGGCAGACATCCAGAACTGGTCCGGGTGCAGAAGGTGACCGCATTGTAAAATTGTATCCGAACCCGGCTACAGCCTATATTACATTTGATCTGCAGGCAAATTTCAAAAAGGGACTTTCTGTACAGATTTACAACGGCGTATTAGGTAAGAAAATGTATGAGTCACAGATCAGTCAGGATAAATTCACCCTCAACCTGAATGATTATACCCGCGGGATTTATATCTATCACCTCGTGGATGCCACCGGCAAAATCATTGAGTCGGGTAAATTCCAGGTCTCCCGTTAATTTTTCCAATTTCTTTTAATGAATCAGAGTACCTGAACGATCAGGAACTTCAGGTAATTGGTGTTTTCCATGCCCCAGATGATCGGGTGGTCAGAAGCCTGCGCCTGAAATGTAACCTGCCGGATCCGGCGACGGGCATCTTTGGCAGCCATATCGATGGTCTGTAAAAATAATTCAGGGTGCACCAGGTTGGTACAGGAAGACGTAACGAGGAATCCCCCGGGTCTTACCAGTTTCATCCCGCGCAGGTTAATCTCCTTATAACCGGTAATGGCTTTCTGAATGGTTTCCCGGCTCTTGGTAAAAGCCGGCGGATCCAGCATCACCACATCATATTGACGCCCCTCTTTCCCCCATTGTTTTAATACATCAAAGGCATTCGCTGTTTCAAAACGACAACGGTCCTGTACCCCGTTCAGTTCCGCATTCCGGTTGGCCTGTGTTACCGCATTGGCCGATATATCGAGCCCCAGCACGGATTTAGCACCATAATGAGCTGCGTGGATTTCAAAGGTTCCGGTATAGGTGAAGGCTCCAAGTACTTCCGCATCTTTTACAATGTGCCGGATGGCCCGGCGGTTATCCTGCTGGTCTAAAAAGTAACCGGTCTTTTGACCATTTTCAATATCCACATGAAAACGAAGTCCGTTTTCATTAATTACAATATTCGTATCAAATGGAGCGGATAAAAATCCTTTTTGCTGAGACAGCCCTTCCAGTTCCCTTACAGGTACATCATTCCGTTCATAAATTCCTTTGGGTTGAAAAACCGTGTTGATGGCTTTCACCAGGGCTGGTTTCCAGACATCAATCCCAAGTGCCAGGGTCTGGATGACGAAATAATCATTGAATTTATCGATGATCAGCTGGGGCAGTGAATCGGCTTCGCCAAAAACAAGGCGGCAGTTCTCCGTATAGCCAATCTTTTTACGGTATTCCCAGCACTGGCGGATCCGTTCAGTAAAATAGTCATCGTTGATAATATCGGCTTTATTGCGTGTGAGCAACCGGACAAGGATCTGTGACTTGGGGTTGATATACCCCTTGCCGACAAATTTCTTATCATGTGTATATAATTCAACGATATCTCCAGCTTGCACTTCTCCCTCAATCTTCTCTACTTCATTGGCAAAGACCCAGGGATGTCCGTTAACCACACGGGGCGTTATTTTTCGCTTCAGATAAACAGTGCTCATAAGTCGGCGAAGATAATGGAAAGCCGGTTAAGGCGGCAGTTGTCTTCCGGTCTGCTCTGCCAACATATTATCCGAACAGGCTGATTTTCAGTAACTGTGCTAAGCGGCATCAGGTCATTTTGTCCCAAATAGCGGGTTGGCAATATAATTGACAATCGTACCTTTGCACTCAATTTGTAAAAAATGGCAGAAGACATTAAAGACCAACAAACGACGGAGCAGGGCAATCATGGCGGCATCGATATCAATGCAGACGAAACCCAATCCGGAACCACCCACCTGAATGAACCAGTGGCCCAGGAAAACGAGCTGGAGCAACTAAAAGCGGAACTGGCTGAAGCCAATGACAAATACCTCCGCAAAGTAGCAGAGTTTGAAAACTACAAACGCCGTACGGCCAAAGAGCGGATCGAACTCATGCAGACCGCCGGCCGGGACGTAATTACCGATCTGCTGGATGTGCTGGACGATTGTGACCGGGCACAGAAACAGTTGGAAAATACTACGGATGTGGCCATTCAGAAAGAAGGGGTCATGCTGGTGTTTAATAAACTCCGGAATTCCCTGCAATCGAAAGGACTGAAAGCCATGCAAACGGTACATACTGAATTTGATGCCGACCTGCATGAAGCCATTACGGAGATACCGGCCCCTTCGGAAGATTTAACAGGTAAAGTAATCGACGAAGTGATAAAAGGATATTACCTTAATGACAAAATCATCCGCCATGCGAAAGTGGTGGTGGGAAAATAATTGAACTTTTAACGGATCAAACTAACAAATGTCCAAAAGAGATTTTTACGAAATATTAGGGGTCAGCAAAACAGCTACCGCGGATGAAATAAAAAAAGCTTACCGCAAAGTAGCGATGCAGTTTCACCCTGACCGCAATCCGGGTGATAAAGCGGCTGAAGAAAAATTCAAAGAAGCGGCTGAAGCGTATGAAGTACTGAGCGATTCCGATAAGAAAGCCCAGTATGACCGGTATGGACATGCAGGCGTAAGTGGCAATGGTCGTGGTGGATTCAGTGGCGGCGGCGGTATGAACATGGATGATATCTTCAGCCAGTTTGGTGATATTTTTGGCGAAGACCTTTTCGGAAATTTCTTTGGCGGTGGCGGACAAAGAGGTGGCGCCAGGGGCGGTCAACGGAACCGTGGTGTGAGGGGCAGTAATCTCCGGGTCAAGCTGAAACTTACCTATGAAGAGATTGCGAAGGGTGTTACCAAAAATATCAAAGTTAAAAAACATGTTCCCTGTACCACCTGTGGTGGCAGCGGGGCAAAAGATAAAGGCAGTGTACAGAGTTGCGGAACCTGTGGTGGTAGTGGCCAGGTTAGACGGGTGCAGAATACATTTCTTGGTCAGATGCAGACGGTGACCACCTGTCCGACCTGTAATGGCGAAGGCACTACGATTACCGCAAAATGCGGATCCTGTAAAGGAGAAGGACGTGTATATGGCGAAGAGACCGTGAGCATTGATATACCAGCAGGTGTACAGGAAGGTATGCAGATGAATGTATCCGGTAAAGGAAATGCGGGAGAGCGTGGCGGGATGCCGGGTGACCTGATTATCCTGATTGAAGAAGAGCAGCACAAAGAATTATACCGTGAAGGACTGAATGTAGCTTATGAACTGCATCTTTCATTCACCGATGCCGTATTTGGTACGCAGGTGGAAGTGCCCACCATTGATGGCCGGGCCAAGATCAAGATTCCGGCTGGCACCCAAAGTGGTAAAATATTCCGCCTGAAAGGAAAAGGGTTCCCGGCAGTGAACTCCTATGAAAAAGGCGACCAGCTGATCCAGGTCAGTGTGTGGACCCCTCAACAACTGAATACGGAGGAGAAAGCGGCACTGGAAAAACTGAGCCACTCCCCTAATTTCAAACCGCATCCGGAGAAGAGTGACAAGAATTTCTTTGATAAGATCAAGGAAATGTTTTCGTAGACAAAAATCCAAGATGCCAAGACACCAAGATCCAAAGAATAATCAAATAACAAAATTCAAATAAGCATCAAACTAAAATAACCAAACCTCCTAAGGAGCTTTGGTTATTTTAGTTTGGTTATTTTGTATTGGCTGTTGACTACTAACTACCAACTACGAACTACTGACTCTTTTTTTTCTTTCCCTTCATATACAAATTTCTCGCCTGTAACGTTAGGTTCACAAATTCTTTCTGTAACAGATCAGTATCGCCGGCGGAAGCCTGGGCCATTTCGACCATATCATTCCAGGTTTTGGTTTTAACAAAGGGAGAGCCGCGGAGCATGGAGCCAAACTGGGCAACGGCCGCAGAGAAATGATAACATTTATCCAGTTTCTCATACGCCAGATAATCGAAACTGCTTTTCCGGTCAAAGTAACGATGTGTCGTATCTCCCGGATTGCGGTACTGCAGTCGGATGTTGGCAAA
>CAUJFR010000148.1 GCA_963169885.1 Bacteroidota bacterium | reverse complement strand
AAAACTGTACTTGGTGATTTCCAGTTTCAACCAACCCAGACTGTCCAGCTGCTCCATACTGCTATAGGGGTTAAAGCCGATCTGCCCTTCCCCATTGATCTTTGTATTGAAACTGGTATCCACCCCATTCCGGTTTACCGTTAGTAATACCGTCTTGTTTGCCTTGGTATCGAGGATATCGGATAACTGGTCAAAGTACTCAAACCGTACTGTATCCAGTGCTACAATCCGGTCATTTTTACGCAACCCGGATTGGTAAGCAATTGAAGTATCCTGCACATTTGCAACGATGGCCGGAAAACGCGGTCCGATAAATCCTTTTCGTTTCTGGTTCTTATTTTCAATCAGCTGTCCTACAAAATCCTTAGGCAGGTCGAGTATGATCAGTTGACCATCTCGTTCAATCTGAACTTTCTCAGCAGTAATCAGTTTCTTTTTGAAACGGGTCAGGTCATACACTTCTTTTCCATCTACGCCTATAATCCGATCGCCATTCTTAAATCCGATTTTCATCAGGGTACTGTCGCCCACATGCACGCCATACTTCATTGAACTGGAAGGCACTTTTTTGTCGCCCCAGATCATCAGGATAAATGCATAAATTACAAATGCGGTAAGAATATTCATGATCACACCACCCAGCATCACGATCAGCCGCTGCCAGGCCGGTTTGCTGCGAAATTCCCATTCCTGCGGGGGTTGTTTCAGCGCTTCCTTATCCATGCTCTCATCGATCATTCCGGCAATCTTTACATAGCCACCCAATGGAAGCCAGCCGATACCATAAACCGTATCGCCCACTTTTCGTTTCACCAGGGAAAACCAGGGATCAAAAAACAGGAAGAATTTTTCAACCCGGCATTTGAACCAGCGGGCTGTGATATAATGTCCAAACTCGTGAAGAATTACCAGGATCGACAACGAAAGAATTAATTGTCCGGCCTTGATACCCACCACGGCCCAGTTTATCGCTAAAAGACTCATCATGGAAATAAAAATAAAATCCCGAACAGGATCGGGAACAAACAATAGGTTAAATTATAATTTTATAATATCCGCTGCAAAATTACGGGCCTCCCCGTCGCTTTCAAAATATTCCTCCAGCGTGGGTTTTTCAATAAAAGGCAGGTGTTGCATGGTTTTTTCAATGACTTCGGTCATATCCAGGAAATTAATCCGGTTACGCAAAAAGGCAAAAACCGCAATTTCATTGGCCGCATTCATGATACAGGGAAGATTTCCTCCTTTTGCCAGTGCGTCCTGGGCTAAAGCCAGGTTACGGAAGGTCTTCAGGTCAGGCTCTTCAAAAGTCAGGGTACTTACTTTTTTGAAATCATACCTCGGAAAATCATTTGGAATCCGTTTCGGAAAAGCCATGGCATACTGGATCGGCAGTTTCATGTCCGGCAATCCCATTTGGGCTTTGATGCTGCCATCTTCAAACTGTACCATACTATGGATGATGCTCTGCGGGTGAATCACCACCTGAATCTGTTCCGGCTGCAGATTAAACAGCCATTTAGCTTCGATCATTTCCAGCCCCTTATTCATCAGCGTGGCCGAATCGATGGTGATCTTTGCCCCCATACTCCAGTTGGGATGTTGCAGGGCATGCTCCCGCTTTACATTCACCAGGTAATTGGGTTTCCGGCCTATAAAAGGACCACCTGAAGCAGTAAGAATGATTTTATCAATCCGGTTACGGGTCTCACCTACCAGGCACTGGAAGATGGCGGAATGTTCAGAATCGACCGGTATGATGGGCACCCGATGCTCTACTGCTTTCTGCATGATGATATCTCCGGCGACTACCAGCGTTTCTTTATTAGCCAGGGCAATCGCTTTGCCCGCATAGATCGCATTCAGTGTCGGTTTTAATCCGGCATATCCTACAATCGCCGCCAGCATCAGATCGTAATAATCCATGGAAGCCACTTCCTCGAGCGCTTTCTCTCCGGCAAAAACCTTGATATCAGTTGATGCCAATGCTTCTTTTACCCGGTTGTATTTTTTTTCATCCCCGATCACCACCACATTGGGGTTAAACTGAAGTGCCTGACGGATCAGCAGTTCATCATTATTCTGGGCTGTCAGCACTTCAGCCGAAAACTTATCGGTGTTGGCCGCTATCACATCCAGTGCCTGGGTACCAATGGATCCGGTGGAACCAAAGATGGCAATTCGTTTAACAGGTATTTCTTTATTCATTAACGACTTAATGATTTACTGTCCATTTAATTAATTCATCCGCGATTTTCCGGTCATTACTGAGCCGGGGTACTTTATTCTGGCCGCCCAATTTACCGATTGATTTCATGTAATCAATAAAGCCATTTTTCCTGACCGGGGTCAGCTTCAGCGGTTTCAGTATCGATCCGCCGATCAGGTCATCATAATACACATTTTTTCCGCGTAAAGCGAGGTCCAGTCGTCCGGCAAATTCATCAATATTGACTGGCGGCTGTTCAAACTCCACGAACCACTCATGGTAGGATTTTCCGGCATCACTGCTCACAAAAGGAGCCACGGTGAATTCGGTGATCTGCACATTCATTTCCTCCGCCACTTTGAGCATACTGTATTCCACTTCTTCACCGATCACATGTTCACCAAAAGCCGAAATAAAATGTTTGGTCCTTCCGGATACGATCAGCCGGTAAGGATCTACGGACAGAAACTTCACGGTATCACCGATATTATAGCCCCAGAGTCCGGCATTATTATTAATGATCAGTGCGTAATTCTCGCCCACTTTCACGTCTTTCAGTGATAAGCGGGTCGGATTTTCATTAAAGATCTCACCAGCCGGAACAAATTCAAAAAAGATGCCGCTATTGGTATTCAGTAACAATCCTTCTGCTTCCTGTGAATCCTGGAATGCGAAGAATCCTTCACTGGCCGGAAATAATTCAATGGTATCAATTTTACGCCCGATGCTTTCAAAGAGTTTGGCTTTATAAGGCTCAAAATTCACCCCGCCCTGTACCATTACATTAAAATTAGGAAAGAGTTCACCTACTTTTTTACCACTCCGGCGGACCAATTCATCAAAATACATCTGCATCCAGGGAGGTATCCCGCTGATGAGGGTCATATTCTGGTTAATGGTTTCATCCACTATTTTACCCAGTTTGGTTTCCCAGTCTTCGATACAATTGGTCTCATAACTGGGCATCTGGTTTGACCGCAGATACTGGGGCACATGGTGATTCACG
This sequence comes from Bacteroidota bacterium, assembly GCA_963169885.1. Lineage (GTDB taxonomy): Bacteria > Bacteroidota > Bacteroidia > Chitinophagales > Chitinophagaceae > JJ008. The sequence continues at coordinate 1,060 of CAUJFR010000148.1, read as the reverse complement.
ATGCCACTCAACCGGCCGGTCGGAATGCCGCCAATCCGGTCAAGCACCGGTGAACCGGATAAAAAGATCAGTTTTCCGTCTGCAAACCGGGTATTTCCGGTCTCGGCCATATAACAAAGCAGGGCATTACGGGCTGTATTAATATGGTTGGGGATAGAATCCTTGGTGATCGGAATATACTTAGTGCCGCTGGTGGTGCCGGAGGTTTTGGCGAAATAAATGGGTTTCCCCTTCCAGAGCACATTGTGCTTTCCCTCCTTGATCCGTTCAATCCAGGGTTTGAGCTGCTCATAGTCACGGATTGGCACAGACTGCTTAAATCCTTCATAATCATTAACTTGATCCAAACCCCCTGCCTTCCCGAACTCGGTAAGCCGGCCGGTTTTCACCAATTGCTTAAAAATGGCATCCTGGTCAGCCAGGGCTGTAGCCATCCCTTTCCGGATACCTTTATATATATATGCGGCAAATGGTTTTGCCAGAAAAGACTTGATTTTCATACATTCACGATATGATCCGCCTTGGCGGGGTACAAATATAGCAGATGCCCCGGCAATACGGGGGGACTAAATGTTCGTAAAACTTTGATTTCCCGTTTGCCACTTCAAAAATTCCCCTTACCTTTGCCTCCCGAATTTTCGGGATAAATTATAACGTATGATAGCTGTAGTAAAAGTAGCCGGACAACAATACAAAGTGGAAAAAGACCAGACTTTGTACGTTCCCCGCGTGGAAGGTAATGCCGGTGATAAACTGGACCTCGAAGTATTACTGGTTGATGCCGATGGCAAACTGTCTGTAGGCAGCGCAGTAGGTACTAAAGTACAGGCAGAGATCCTGGACCAGGTGAAAGGCGATACCGTGATCGCTTACAAACAAAAACGCCGTAAAGGTTTCCACAAAAAGAAAGGACACCGTACTGCGTATACAAAAATCAAAGTAACCAGTATTGCTTAATCAGTAAGGATGGCAACCTGTAAAGGTTGCTGTTAAACTGATCAACGAATCAACTCAAAACTTATAAACCTAATAAGATGGCACATAAGAAAGGTGAAGGTAG
>CAUJFR010000147.1 GCA_963169885.1 Bacteroidota bacterium | reverse complement strand
GGTAAAGTAGAACATGATTTTTGTTCGTCCGTTGAATAACTTTTTCAGTTCAGCATTGGAGATGGAAGTAGTCTTCTTAATATTTTCCCAGCTTTTGATACCCACCCGGCTGCTGTCATCCGCCATCAGGGTGCGGTTGACTGTGCCATCGTTTATTTTAAAAGTAAATGTCAGGTTACCATTCAGCGACAAACCGGATTTACTCAGCTCAATCGTATTGCCTTCCGGATCCTCCTCCACGTTTGTCAGAATGACAATTTTCTGATGCGATACGGTCCAGCGCTGCTGTCCATAAATGGTCATGCTGATAATAAATGCAGTGATAAGGAGGAATAACTTTTTCATACTTGTAAAGACTGTTTTATACAGGGGGAAGTTGCTTTCCTATTACCAGTTTAACAATACACTGCCCCAGGTAAACCCACTGCCAAATGCAGCCAGGCAAACCAGGTCACCATCTTTTACTTTTCCGTTTTCCCAGGCCTCGCATAAGGCAATGGGAACAGAAGCAGCGGTGGTATTTCCGTAGTGCATGATATTATTATAAACCTGGTCATCCCGTAGTTGCAGTTTCCTTTGTACAAACTGGCTGATCCGCAGGTTGGCCTGGTGGGGAATGAGCAGGTTGATATCGGCCGTTGTCCGCTGATTGGCTTCCAGGGCTTCTTTGATGACGGCCGGGAATTTTTCAACGGCCACTTTAAATACGGCGGGTCCATCCATATTCGGAAATACCTGTCCATCATCGATCATGGCATGACTGAAAAACATCTGCCCGATTTCGGCCTCATCAAAGCTGGCCAGTTTTTGTTCGCTCCAGTGATTGGCATGCGTACCCGGATTATACATCGCGAGTATCTCAGCACTGTTGCCGTCACTATGCAGGTGGGTGGAGAGGATGCCCTGATTTTCTTTTTCGGTAGGTTGGAGTACCACAGCCCCGGCACCATCACCAAAGATCACGGAGACATTGCGGCCCCTGGTACTGAAGTCAAGACCAAAAGAATGTTTCTCGGCCCCTACTACCAGGATATTTTTATACATGCCTGTTTTGATAAACTGGTCCGCCACACTCAGCGCATATACAAAACCGCTGCACTGATTGCGGATATCGAGGGCGCCGATTTCCTTCATCTTCAGGGCACGTTGGAGCAATACCCCGCAACCGGGGAAGTAGTAGTCAGGACTCAGGGTGGCAAAAATGATAAAGTCGATATCCTGTGGCGTGATGCCGGCCCGTTCAATCGCCACTTTAGCGGCTTCCACACCCATGGTGGTGGTGGTTTCTTCCGTGCGGTGGGCATAGCGGCGTTCCTGGATCCCGGTCCGTTCCTGGATCCATTCGTCACTCGTCTCCATATATTTCAGCAGGTCATTATTAGTTACCACATTGGCTGGCAGGTATTTACCAATCCCGGCGATCTTTGATTTGAACATAGCAATCATTTAAAAGAGGAAGATAGTAAAAGTGCGGGAAATGAAACTATTGCAGGTGAAACAGTTGCTTTTCGGATGAATTCCACTGGAATTCCCCTTTTTACAGGAAGAAACTATCCGCCAGAGCACCTACTTTTAGTTCAAATTCAACGCATGAAACTTTTAATATACGGAATGTGCCTGCTCCTGGTTACAACCCAGCTTGCTGCCCAGAAACAAAAGTTTGACATGGTTTCTTTTTCGGCCCCGAAAGGCTGGAAAATGGAAACCACCAAGGAGAACGTGGTTTTTTATATAAATGATGTCAAAAAGAAAACCTGGGGCCTGATTAAGGTGGTAAAGAGTAATCCAAGTGAAGGGGATATCGATGAAGATTTTCTGTCGGCTTGGACCTTCCTGTCGGCCACTCCTTTTAAGATTATCGAGTCTCCTGTCACCACGGAGATAATGGAAGGCGGGGGCTGGAAGATGAAAACCGGCACCGGGAAATTCCGGTTTAAAAATGCCGATGCATTTACTTCTGTAACCACGATGACCGGCTTTGGTGTGGCCATCAGTATTCAGTTTAACTCGAATACGGAGCAATACGTGCCCGTGATTACCGACTTTATTCAGTCAGTGGAAGTGGATGAAGTAAAAACCATTGTAGCAGATAATATTAATCCTCCCATAAAGACCGACGACACACCGGCACAAAGCAGTGGTTTCGCTTATTTTATTACCAATTTTGATGATGGCTGGACCAGTACGGTGAAAGAGGACTGGGTTGAAGTATTAAAAGGGAATATCCGTGTATACATTCATTATCCGAATAAGGAAGCGGATGCTTATCAATCTGTATTGAAAAACAGTGACCTGAAAGCATGGGATGTACTGGTGGCCCCTCATTATTCGAACCTCCGGAATTTTGAATGGAAATCCATCCAGAGCTGGCAATCGATCAGTTTTATGGAAGGTGATCTGACGGAGATAAATACTGGTAAAAATGTACATGTGGTTTTATTTAAGATGCATTATAGTAATGGCAATGGCCGGTATTTAGAGTTTGTGACAAACACTAAGGCGGAATACGAACAGGCTTTCGGACCCTATCTCAGCCAAACATATGGATGGGAAAAACTGTCCGATATGCAATGGCGCAACAAATTTGCCGTAAGTGCCAATGACCTGATCGGGAAATGGGGTGCCGGCAATTATGCCTCCCTGACCTATTATTATGTAAATACCGGCGGTGAGGCGGGCACCACCACCACGTCCACCACCAATGAATACACCTTTTTAACAAGCAGTACTTACCAGAGTGAGCACAATGGAGCCAGCGGCGTGGTGGGAAATATAAAATTCAACACCCAGACTTATAAAGGAAATTTTACCGTCAACAGCTGGGATATTACCATGACCAACCGGTTTCAAGGCAAGCCGGAGAAATTCAGTTGCCAGTTTGAAGCAGTGAAGGGTGGACGGATACTGGTACTTACAGACCGGCCAGGGACCGTGTTTTCATTGGCGAAAGTGAAATAAGGACGCTGTTATTATATGTATTCGATGTAAAGGGTATTTATAAAAAGGTCGCCTCAACTATTTGAGGCGACCAGTAATTCTTTCATGTAGCAATCGTATTAATCTCCTTTACGTAATGACCGGATCTTCTTTTCAATCTTCCGGACCTTCATGGATTTGCTGATTCTTCCCAGCCATCCCTTCACAGGTTCTTTCCGGATATGCTCAATTTTCATTTCAAGCTCTTTGATGTGGTGCTGCTTGTTCATACTTCA
>CAUJFR010000146.1 GCA_963169885.1 Bacteroidota bacterium | reverse complement strand
GTAAAACGAATCAAGTTTGAAGAACTCTTTATGGCCCAGGTACGGATGAACCTGCTCCGGAGTCAACGGCATCGCTATTCAAAAGGGGTGGTCTTTGAGAGAGTGGGTGATTTCTTTAATGACTGTTTTAAGAATCACCTCCCTTTTGAATTGACCGGGGCACAAAAAAGAGTGATCCGCGAGATCCGAACGGATACGGCGACGGGTAAACAAATGAACCGGCTCCTGCAAGGGGATGTGGGCAGCGGCAAAACCATCGTGGCCGTACTGACCATGTTGCTGGCCGTGGACAATGGCTACCAGGCCTGCCTGATGGCGCCTACCGAAATATTAGCCCAGCAACATTACCAGGGTATCGGGGAACTGCTGGCAAAAGTGGGGGTATCGGTACGCCTGCTCACCGGTTCCGTTAAATCAGCTGAACGCAAAAAAATCCTGGCCGAACTGGCCAGTGGCGAATTGAAAATACTACTGGGTACCCATGCCGTAATAGAAGATGTGGTACAGTTTAAAAAACTGGGCATTGTGATTATTGATGAACAGCACCGCTTTGGGGTAGAACAACGGGCCCGTTTATGGAAGAAAGCCGAGATCCCCCCGCATGTGCTGGTGATGACCGCCACCCCGATTCCCCGTACCCTGGCCATGACGGCCTACGGAGATCTGGATTATAGTGTAATTGATGAATTGCCCCCCGGGCGGCAACCGATCACCACGGTCCACCGTTTTGAATCCCAGCGCAGTAAAGTGATGGATTTTATCCGGGCCGAGATCGATAAAGGAAGACAGGTCTATATTATTTTTCCCCTGATCGAGGAAAGTGATAAAATGGATTACGAAAACCTGATGAAGGGTTACGAAAATGTAAAAGCCTATTTCCCGGAACCTAAATTCTGGATCAGTATGGTGCACGGAAGGCAACCGGCGGAACAGAAAGAACTAAATATGAAACGGTTTGTTGAACATGATACACAGATCATGGTTTCAACAACAGTGATTGAAGTGGGGGTGAATGTGCCCAATGCCTCTGTGATGGTGATTGAAAGTGCGGAGAAATTCGGTTTGTCACAGCTCCACCAGCTGCGGGGCCGGGTAGGCCGGGGGGCTGAAAAAAGTTATTGTGTATTATTAACCGGGTCAAAATTAGGTAATGATGCCCGCGAGCGCATCCAGATCATGACATCGACCAATAACGGGTTTGAGATAGCTGAAAAAGACCTGGAACTGAGAGGACCGGGTGAAATTGAAGGAACCCGGCAGAGCGGGGCGTTAAACTTCCGGCTGGCCAGTATAGTCCAAGATCGTGATTTGCTGGAAATTGCCCGGAATTTGGCTGCTGCCTTGCTGGAAAAAGACCCCGATCTGGTTTCGGCCGAAAATTTGCAGTTGAAGAAATTCCTGCATTACCGGAAAGGTCCTGTGCAATGGAGTAAAATTTCCTGACCGTTCGGTGATATTTTACAAAAAATGCCTTCGGCGGGTGATTCTTAACAGAAGTTTTAAATCCTTTTCTGGGAAAAAATCGTTATTTTAAAGTAAATAAGTTGACGCTGAAAAAACTCTTTACCATCGCCGTAACCCTGCTTGCTGTAATTACCCTTTCAGCCCAGGGAAACATTGAATTTATCGAGAATAAAGGTCAGTGGGATGAAAAAGTACGTTATCAGGGAGAGGTGAGTAACGGGGCTTTCTTTATCCGTAACGGGGGCTTTACCGTGGTACAGCATAATCCCGCCGATCTGCAACGGCTTACGCAGTTTAAACACGGACTTTCTGCCGATGGTAAAATGACCGGCACTCCTCCTCCGGTGACCGTCCGGTCGCATGCCTGGAATGTGGATTTTATCGGCGCCTCTTCCGGTGCCCTCATCATACCGGATAAGCCACTTCCCACTTATAACAACTATTTCATCGGGAGCAATCCATCCAAGTGGGCGGCTGAATGTAAAATCTACCAGGGGGTTACGATTAAAAATGTTTATCCGGGTGTGGATGTCCGTTATTATACAGACCGCGGCACCCTTAAATATGACATCCTTGTACAACCGGGTGCTGATCCTTCACGGATTGCCCTGAAGTATGACGGGGTGGATAAAATACAGGTGAAAAACAAAGAGCTCGTGGTGAGTACTTCACTGGCTGATTTTAAGGAATCCGCCCCCTTCACCTTTCAGCCCTCCGTTACCGGTAGGGCCGTTGTGAATTGTAAGTATACCGTCAGCGGGAATGTGGTTCGTTTTGATATAAAGGAGTATGACCGTACCCGCCAACTGGTGATCGATCCGAGTATTGTATTCTGTTCTTTCTCGGGCAGCCGCTCCGACAATTGGGGCTTTACCGCCACCTATGGTCCGGATGAAAGTTTCTTTGGCGGGGGGATTGTCTTTGGGAGTACCGGCAGCGGTTTTCCCGTATCCACCGGTGCTTATGAAACCAGTTACCAGGGTGGTGAATTTGATATTGGTATTATCAAATTATCCCCCAATGGCAATAACCGGATCTATGCCACTTATATCGGGGGTAACGGTAAGGATCAACCGCATTCACTGATCGTGGATCCGGCCGGTAACCTGGTATTGGCCGGGCGTACCAACTCTTCTGATTATCCAACCATCAACAACGGTTCAGCCGGCGGTGCCGGTTTTGATATTGTGGTCACCAAACTGAATGCAGCCGGTACAGCGCTAATCGGTTCACGCCGGATCGGCGGTGCCGGAAGTGACGGGGTCAATATCTCCGATACACGGGGTTTGAATTCCCTGCAACGTAATTACGGGGATGATGGAAGAAGTGAAGTGATCCTGGATGCAACCGGTAATGTGTATGTGGCTTCCTCCACTCAGTCCGCTGATTTTCCTGGAACAGCCGGATTCTTTCAGTCGACCTTTGGCGGTGGTATACAGGACGGGGTGGTACTGAAATTAACGCCTGATCTCAGCAACATCCTTTTTGCCAGTTATATTGGTGGCTCTGGTAATGATGCCGCTTATGTGCTTTCAATTAATCCGCTTACTAACAATATTTATGTGGCCGGTGGTACGGAAAGCCAGAATCTCCTGCAAGGAACACAGGCAGGAACGCTGGGTACTGCCAATCACGGGGTGATCGATGGTTTTGTGGCCATCATCAATAATACAGGTACCGCCGTACTTCGCTCCACCTATATTGGTACGGCTGGTATTGACCAGGTATTCGGGGTGCAGTTTGATGCACTGGGTTTTCCCTATATCATGGGACAAACCACAGGTGCCTGGCCGATTCAGAATGCCACATTCAGCAATGCAGGCGGCAAACAGTTTATTTGTAAACTGCAACCGGATTTATCCGCCTATGTTTATTCCACGGCATTTGGTTCCGGTGGCGTGACGCCGAATATTTCGCCGATCGCTTTCCTGGTAGACCGTTGTGAAAACGTGTATATATCCGGATGGGGTGGGTTCTTCAGTACAGACAATGCGTTTAATAGTGCAGGTACCACCGGTTTACCGGTTACGGCCGATGCTTTTAAAAGCACCACGGATGGAAAGGATCTTTATTTCTTTGTGTTGAAGAAGAATGCCGATTCCCAGTTATTCGGTAGTTTCTTCGGCGAGAATAATGCACCGGGTACCGGATGCGATCACGTGGATGGCGGCACCAGCCGGTTTGACCGGAATGGAAAAATTTACCAGGCAATCTGTGGTAATTGTAATATCGGCACAAGGCCAATCTATCCTACGACCCCCGGCTCCTGGTCTACCGTAAACAATGCTGTTGGAGGTGGTGAGTGCAATCTTACCATGCTCAAGATCGATATGAATCTGGCGGGTGTGCGGGCGGGTATTCAATCCACGATCAATGGAGTGCCCAGAGATACGGCGGGTTGTCAGCCGCTCACGGTTGATTTTTCCGATACCCTCGCTACCGGCGTAAGTTATGAATGGTACTTCGGAGATGGTTCACCCATGGTAGCCACTACGGTGCCCAATGCATCACATACTTACCTGAATATCGGCACGTATAATGTAATGCTGGTGGCGATTGATCCGGCCACTTGTAATGTACGCGATACTTCCTATATGAAGATCAGGGTGGGTAACCTGCTGGCAACGCCGGCATTTATCCCGGTTAAACTGCCTCCCTGTGGTTCCTTTAATTACAGGTTCGACAACACAACGGTTGCACCGCCTACCCGGCCATTTACCAATCAGAGTTTTGTCTGGGACTTTGGCGATGGTACACCCACTGTTACTGCAGGTGCAGCCCCGGTATTCCATACCTATGCTGGTCCTGGTACCTATAATGTAAAACTATTGTTGCAGGATACGGTCTATTGTAATGCGCCTGACTCCCTGGTGATCCCGCTCAGTGTGGCGGATAATGTAAAAGCACAGTTCACCACACCGGCATCCGGTTGTATACCTTATACTCCGGTATTTGATAATACTTCACTGGCAGCGCAGACCTTCCTCTGGGATTTTGATGATGGAAATACATCAACAGCTGCGAATCCCACACATACTTATACGTTGCCTGGTACATATACCATTACCCTGGTGGCCTATAACCCCAATACCTGTAACCTTACCGACACCGCCAGGTTTACCATACAGGTCTTTGGAGCACCTACCGCTGATTTTGGTTTTTCACCATTAACACCCGCCCCTAATATGCCGGTAACCTTTAATAATCTCTCTTCACTTGATGCAGTTAGTTTCAAGTGGGAGTTTGGAGACGGGGATACCTTGCGGACTACTTCAAGAGCCAACTTTGATCATCAGTATAATTCAACCGGCACTTTTAATGCCTGTCTCACTGCTTACAACCTCATCGGATGCCCGGCACAGATATGCCGGCCGGTCAGTGCTACTGTTATTCCGGTGGTGGATGTACCCAATGCCTTTACCCCGCAAAGCGGCGATCAGAACAGTGTGGTGCTGGTACGTGGATTTGGTATTGCAAAAATGCAGTTTACCATCTGGAACCGCTGGGGCCAGAAAGTATTTGAAACCAATGACCGGAATATTGGATGGGATGGAAAGGTGAAAGGAGTGGTGCAACCCATGGATGTATATGCCTATACACTGACCGTGGAATTCTTTGACGGGGTGAAGACAACGAAGAAGGGCGATATTACGTTAATCAGATAATTGTTGAATCATGAAGGGAATGAAGCGATACATACTGATTCTTTTCTGCGGCGGATGGTTCAGTACCACGGCCCAGGACCTGCATTTTTCCCAATTCATGAACAGTCCGCTGCTCACCAATCCGGCCAATACCGGGTTTATGCCCGACGGGGATTACCGGATCGGTATTAATTACCGGAACCAGTGGGCATCGGTTACTTCATTTCCCTATAAAACAATGAGTGCTTTTGGTGATGTGCAGGTATTGCAGAACAGTGAGAATAACGGATGGCTGGGTGTGGGTGGAATGATTCTGCGCGATGTGGCCGGTACCAGTGTGCTGACCTCTACCAAAGTGTATGGTTCGGTCGCTTACCACCAGATGATCAATGCCGGAAGCCTGGTCAGCCTTGGCTTTAATGTAGGCTGGGCCAATAAAAATATTAATACAGCGAATCTCAGTTTCCCCAGTCAGTGGAACGGTCAATTCTTTGATGCCCACCAGACTACTGTTGCGCCAAAACTGGATTACAACAATATCAACTACCTCGATATGCAGGTGGGCATGAACTACGCCTACTTCCCCAATGACCGGGCTTACCTGAATGCCGGTTTTTCCGCCATGCATATCAACCAGCCCAAAGAATCCTTTTTCAACGACCAGCCCGGAATCGATAACCGGATTCCCGTTCGTTACAATGGATTCCTGAATGGAAGTTTCAAAGTGAATGAAATGGTGATCCTGAATCCCAATGCCTATGTATCCATACAGGCTAAATCGTATGAGATCGTGGGCGGACTGAATGCACAATATAATCTTTCAGGGGATGGAGAGAAGACAATCACTGCCGGACTCTATTACCGCTATAAAGATGCGGTGATTCCCATGATCGGACTGGGATTAAAAGATATCAATTTCACGTTCACCTATGACGCTACGATGTCCGGACTGAAAAACTTCAATAATACCCGCGGGGCCTTTGAATTCTCACTGGTCAAGCAGGGAGCCATGGGCAGTTATAAAGGAAATAAGCGTGAATCCATGTGTCCCTCTTTCAAATACTGAGCGGTAAGGAATACTAAGTTTGCCGATCATCCGTTAATTTGCATAAATACCGGTTTACCTTTTTACAAATTGTATGAACAACACATCTGAAGGCACAGGCTCCATCAGCCAGGATTTAAAGGGATTACGTATCCTGACCACCGCTCTTTCTGTTGGGGTCGTTATTTTTACGCTTGTGTCTGTGGGTATAAATCAGTTCAACGGCCCCTTCCTGCAGGAGAAAATTGAAAAGATTAGTTCTTTCCTGTTGCCGTTGATGACGGGACTTGCTTTGCTGGCATTGCTGATGGCCCGCTATCTCTACCAGCAACGCATCCGGGCAATCCGGGAGGGGAATGATAACCTGAAAGGGAAAATAGATAAATACAGGGCTGCAGTAACATTGTACCTGGCCATTTGTGAAGGAATGGCCTTGTTCAGTGTGGTTTTATTTCTGCTCAGTGGCGATTTTCTGCTCCTGGTCATTACAGGGGCTATGCTGCTGCTGATGCTGGGCCGGTTGTTTGCTATCAGGGGGGTGGCCAATGAACTGAACCTCAGCTGGCAGGAACAGGAAGAACTCAAATAACGTATTAAAAGTAACTATGAATAAAAAACTGCTCACCTTACTGTTACTCTCTTTTTTGTCTGTAGCCGCGATGGCACAGGATGAAGAAGAAGAAAAGGGATTCAAAGCCAGCCGTGTCTTTGTCGGTTCTGGTTTTAACCTTGGCTTTTCCAATGGCTTTATCATTGGCCTGAATCCTGAATTCGGGTACAGTATCAACCAGGTGATCGATGCCGGTATCGCCATGAACCTGACCTATGTTACCCAGCGTTATCAATCGGTGAATATAACAGCCCGTTACCTGGCATTGGGCGGAGGGCCTTTTCTGCGTATCTGGCCAATCCCGCAGCTATTTATTGGCGGACAATTTGAATACAATAAAATTTCCTACAGCGAGAAAACAGATGCCGGTATCATCAATAAGGCAAATGCCACGGCACCCAGTTTGCTTGTCGGACTCGGTTATGGTACCCGGAATATCGGGCGGGGACAATTCTACACCAGTATTATGATCGATGCCATGAAGGATTTTAATTCTCCTTACCGCGATCAGTATGGACGGATACTCCCGGTTTTCCGTACCGGTTTTAGTTTTTACCTGGGTCGTAAGAAAGAATAAGCCTTCTTATTGTATAAAAGGGAGCAGGTCAGCTGGTTGATCGATCACCTGGATCCGTTTGATGGCTTCTTCATAGAGAAAGCCTTCTGCTTTCATTAATTCAATATGCTGTATCAGGTGATCATAAAATCCGCCGGAGTTCAGGATATAGATCTGTTTGTCATGTATGGTGAGTTGATTCCAGGTCACGATTTCAAATAATTCATCCAGCGTGCCGAATCCCCCTGGCAGGATCAGGGCCGCATCGGATATACTGTAGATCTTCCGTTTCCGTTCATGCATATCATCACTGATGATCAGCTCCGTGATACCGCGGTGCTGCACTTCCCATTCCAGCAATAATTTCGGAATGATACCGGTAACGGCACCACCTTGCTGCATTACACTATCCGCAATAATGCCCATCAATCCGGCACTGCCACCGCCATAGATCAGCCGGATATTGTTTTCCGCCATCAGTTTTCCCAGTTCAGCAGCATGCTGACTGAATACAGGATTGGTTCCGTTTTTCGAACCGCAGAAAACCGCAAGAGATTGAATCGCCATAGAAATAATATTGCTGCAAAGGGATAACATTTTTAATTATCTTCAAAATTCATTATTGCCTATTTTGCAACGCTAATAATTGCTTAACAGAAATCACTTATTATGTCTCCAGTCGTTCTCTTTTCCTTTGTGATCGGGTATTTTGCGCTTTTACTCGGGGTAGCCTGGTATACCTCCCGTAATTCAGATAATGAATCCTTCTTTATCGGTAACCGCAACAGTAACTGGATGTTGGTGGCATTTGGTATGATTGGTACATCGCTCTCCGGCGTTACATTCGTGAGTGTACCAGGCGGGGTAGGAACCGGCAATTTTTATTATTACCAGATTGTGCTGGGTTACCTGCTGGGTTATATGGTCATCGCCTTTGTACTGATACCATTGTATTACCGGATGAACCTGACCAGTATCTACACCTATCTGGAGAAACGATTTGGTATCAATGCACATAAAGCCGGGGCTTTCTTCTTCATCCTTTCCCGTACTGTGGGCGCTACGGCCAGGCTTTACCTGGTGATCAGTGTGCTGCAGATCTTTATATTTAATAAACTGGGTATCCCCTTTGAAGCAACGGCACTGGTTATACTTGTGCTGATCCTGCTTTATACATTCGAAGGTGGGGTGAAAACCATCATCTATACCGATACGCTTCAGACCACCGGTATGCTGGTGGGACTGGTGGTTTGTATAGTGGTGATTGTAAAAGCACTCGGTACTGATTTCGGCGGGGCCATGACGATGATGGCAGATAAAGGGTATACAAAGATTTTTAACTGGGATGTCAACTCTGGTTCATTTGCCATCAAGCATATTGTAGGCGGTATGTTTATCGCCATTGCCATGACCGGTCTGGACCAGGAAATGATGCAGAAAAATATCAGTGTGAAGACCCTGAAAGATTCGCAAAAGAATATTATGACCTTCACGGCGGTACTGATGTTTGTGAACCTGCTTTTCCTCGTACTGGGTGGCGTGCTTTATCTCTATGCGGCGAAGAATGGCATCAACGTGCCACCGGATGATTTATTCCCGACCATTGCACTGAGTGATACCTTCAGCGGCGTGATCGGCGTGATCTTTATTATTGCGATCATCTCCGCTTTATTCCCGAGCGTGGATGGCGCGATTACTTCATTGACCTCTTGTTATTGTATCGATATCCTGGGCATTAATAAACAACAAGGCTCTGAAAAGCAAAAGAAACGTACCAGGCTGAAAGTGCATTTCACCTTTGCCGCAATCTTCTTTGTGATGGTCCTTTTATTCAAATGGATCAATGATAAACTGATCATCGACTTTATCCTGAAATTTGCAGGGATTACCTATGGACCACTCCTCGGACTCTTTTCCTTTGGTATACTCACCCGGCGTAAACTCAACGACAAACTGATCTGGGTGGCCTGTATAGCAGCCCCATTGCTTGCACTTGGGGTGGATATGCTCAGCAATCCGGCCTGGTACGAAGCAAAACTGCATATCAGTCTGCCCCTCCTCACGGAATGGTCGGCCAGTACCTTCAACGGGTATAAGATCGGGAATGAACTGATCCTGATAAACGGCATCTTTACCTTCTGTGGTCTCTGGCTGATCTCTAAAAAGGGCTCACCATCAGAAGGTAGTCTGCTGGCGGTATAAGTTTATCTTTGCAAAAACCGGTAAGATGGACCTGATCAACCCATTGGCGGAAGCCTATGCGGAAACATATACTTCACCTGAAGACAGTCTGCTGGAGGAAGTGGCTGAATACACCCGCACCCGGCATTCCGAATCCATCATGCTCAGCGGCAAGGTCCAGGGCAAGATCCTGGAAATGATCAGCTGTATGCTTCGTCCCACTGCCATCCTCGAAATCGGCACTTTTACCGGCTATAGCGCTCTTTGCCTTGCCAAAGGGCTGACCCCGGAAGGCCACCTGCATACCATCGAACTCAGGGAGGCCGATTCAGCGCTGGCCCGGTCTTATTTTGACCGTTCCCCGCAGGCCAGTCAGATAATATCCCACACGGGTAATGCGTTAGATATCCTTCCGGGTCTCTCATCGACCTGGGACCTGGTCTTTATAGATGCCGATAAACCAGCTTATATCGATTATTTTAACCTTGTTTTTCCCCGGTTGAGGAAAAACGGCTTTATTTTAGCAGATAATGTGCTGTTTCATGGCCAGGTGCTGCAGGAACCGGTTAAAGGGAAAAGTGCCAAAGGGATTCAGGCCTTTAATGAATTTATCAGGCAACGTACAGATATAGAAAAAACAATACTCACGATCCGCGACGGGTTATACCTGATCCGGAAATTATAACTGAAAGAATGATGTTACAGCGAAAAGCGATACTCTTTTTATTTTTCGTATTCAGTGCGATGAAGGTAAGGTCACAGCAGCATGAAACGGTCCGTAATTATATTCAAACCTATAAGGATCTGGCAATGGCTGAAATGAAAAGAACCGGTGTACCAGCAGCTATTAAACTGGCCCAGGGTATTCATGAAACCCTGGCAGGTACGAGCAAACTGGTTTTGAAATCAAATAACCATTTTGGAATAAAGTGCAAAACGGGGTGGACGGGTGAATCGGTTTCGCATGATGATGATGCCAGGGGTGAGTGTTTCCGTAAATACCCGAGCGCTGAAGACTCCTACCGGGATCATTCCAATTTCTTAAAAAACAGTCAGCGTTACTCCGGATTGTTTCAGCTCGATCCCACCGATTATGCCGGCTGGGCCAACGGATTAAAAAAGGCGGG
>CAUJFR010000145.1 GCA_963169885.1 Bacteroidota bacterium | reverse complement strand
TTTGCGATTGGCCGGAGGAGTTTTGAACGTAGGTTTAAGAAAGCCACGAACAATACCGTAGTGGAATATTTGCAGCGGGTAAAAATGGAAGCTGCCAAACGGAGTTTTGAAACCAGCCGTAAGAACATCAGTGAAGTGATGTTTGATGTAGGCTATACGGATACCAAGGCCTTCCGGACCATATTTAAAAAAGTAACCGGACTTACGCCTATTGAATACCGGAACAAATACAATAAGCAAGCAGTGATGGCCTGATCATTTTTTCTTTTTCCGGAAATGCTCCTCGTCAATAATGATGGCTTCGTAAATATAAGCCTGCAGCAATTCCGTATCTATTTCTTTAACGGTTTTGAAATCTTTCCAGTATATCTGTTTACGTCCGCCTTTATCGAGATAATTGATCTCGTCCGTCAGCTGGTTGCCATAGGCAAAGCCAAAGCGCACCCCTTCATAGGTTTTCTTTTTACCCCAGGTAACGGAGGCCGGCCAGATAAAACAGAAGTTGCGGTGATGATAATAATAGGGAACATTGAATGATAGTTTCTCTCTGGCCTCCGGCAAACAGTAGAAAACCAGTTTACGTAACCGCTCCACTATGACCAGCTCCTCCTCTGGCAGGAAGGCTAGGAATTCGTCGATGGAGTTGAAGTTGACTTCCTGCATTTTTTTACCTTTCGCCATGATTGGTTTATTTGGAACTGTAAGGGGTTAATAACTCTGCATTATTCACCCACATCATGAAATACGGGGCAGTTATAGTTTTTTTGCGAATTATCAGAAAAAAGGGTTTGTTGAACAGGAGTGTTTTCGGTTTGATCAGCTCCGGCACTGCAGCTCCTGCGGAATCCACGGCTATAAGTGCTTCTGATTCTGCCACAGCGCCATGTTCCTCCAGTACCAGGGCGGTCCGTTGATAAGCCTCTTTTATTGTAAATGTTTTGTTGCCAGCCAAAAAAGTTTGTTCGAGCAGGCTGTTGTACCGGGTGGCCAGATTAAACCGTATAACAGGGATGCCGATCCGGTCATCTTTATTGATGGAATACAAGGACCTGTTTGAAGCTATACCGGATTCTTCTTGTCCGAGCCTGATCAGGGAGTCAGCTTCCCGTTGCAGGTTTCCAAGACTGTTATATTTGCTCATCCCTTTACAGAGAATAATCTCGCTGGTACTGTCTTTTGGCTGGATCCGCAGCATAAACAGGTCCTCGTTTTTAAAGTATAATACGGAAAGCTGGTCGCTGACTTCCTGATCTGGATAATCGACACCAAAGACAGCAATAGATGAGTCGCCAAATCTGATTGATTCGGTCCAGCGGTGCATAACAGTTGTAAATGGAAGCGTTTTATTGAAAAGAACACTGGCCTCTATGATACCGTTCTCAACACTCACATTGGCGGAGTATTCTGTACTGTCCAGGCTTTTTTCAAAGCCACGGCTGTTGTTTATCAAAAGGAAGTCAGTAGACAACCTTGAATTGGTCTCAATCGGCGCCTGGATCATCTGTCTTATTTTATTCCAGGCAAAAAGCAGGGCCGGCGCATAGATCGCATTTTTACCAGCTGGTATTTCATTTTCTGGTGTGGGAAGGAAACGGCTTTGTGGTCGTTGATCCAGTGACAATATCGCAGGAAGATTGGACCATTCGGGGTCTGTTGATTTTGCCGGCTTTTTTAATAAATACCAACCGCTAAAACCAACCACCAGTAGAAGACCGATGAATAATGCTGCTTTCATTTAATCAGATTGAATATTTACAAATCAGAGTTGTTTGTTTTTGATGATCGTGATATAGTAGTTAAAAACGGCATTCGTTCTTTCAATAATCAGCATTGTATAATTATGTGTGGCAATATTGCTTTGGATGGTTCCGCCTCCCGAGTATTCTTCTTTCATCATCAGGGCGATCAGTGCGCCTTCAGCATCCCTGAATGCCACCCAGGCTTTTTGCGCAGCAATCATTGTTTTTTTATCTTCTGGAGTTAATAGTTTCAGCAACCGGTTATAATACTTATTCATGAGTGAATCATAGCCATCAGCCCTTTCACTGACCGCTTTATTCATACCATAGGTGGTGTAGTCAATATTTATTTTCTTCTCCATGATCTGATCCAGCAGGTAGGTCTCTCGATGATATACGATTTCTTCCCGGATCAGTTCGGTCGTATCCAGTTTGCTTATGAATGCAGCAGTTTCCGTCTCTGCTTCTGCCTTGATTTTTTTCAAGAGGGCAGGCGTTATTTCCTGTGGGTCTGGCTGTGCATACAAAGAGAGATTGCTGAGCAGCATCAGGGAAATAAAGATAAATCTCATAGAAAGCAATTATAGTTTTTAAAAACTGATCCCCGCCCCCACCGATCCACCAGCATAAACCTTCCCGTCCATTCTCCAGAAATTATCTGAAGCCGGATCAAGAAAAATGACGGGTGCGACAATGGCTTTAAAGAAAAAACCACCGCCGGGAGGCTGATAACGGTACCCGGCCCCGGGAATCAGGTAGAGTTGTTTGTCTGCAATATTTCCAGGCTGAAAGAGTTTTTGGTATTTATCAATATATGGAACAACGGTCAGCCCGAATTCAAAATGATGAAAACCATCGCCTTTCAGAAAGTTAAGTCCAACAGGCAGGGCAATGGCATTTTGCATGATTGAAAATCCGACCCGGTAGGTATTGGTGAAACGAGCCCCCAGCCTGAAGATCCGGTCATAATTAATACTGTAATACGCTCCGTGACTGGTGCCTTCCACGTATACGGTGTTGCGGGCAATGGCGACATCCTGGGCATTGGCTAAGAGGGCAAAAGAGAATAGGAGGATAAGAGAAATACAAAGGGATTTTGTTTTTAGAGAACCGGTTTTTTTTATAGTTGTCATTTAGTGTGTTGTTTAAAGGAAATTATAAGCTAAGAGGGCAAAAGAGGAAAAGAGAAATACAAAGCGTTTTTTATTCAGTTGGTCCCAAAAGAATAAGAACTTTTCTGCTTTAAACCACCCTCTTTTTATCTCTTTCTCTCTTTTGACCTCTTAGTTCCTACCTGGGTTTCACAATCACCACCTTAAACCGCATCACCCGCTGAAAATCGAAAAGTATATCAAGATAATACAACGAGTTCTCCGGTATCACATAATCAAATTCGTACAGGTTACCGGTTTTCACAAAAGGAGTATAGCGTTGTCTTTTCAGGGCGAAGGTATCCTGCACCCAGATTTTTTTCCGTTTATTGATTTGTTCCCAGCCCCAGACTTCCGCATTGCGGTATAAATTGGTATTTACCTGCAGCTTTTCAATCGTGCCGGTATATTCAAATTTGAAATGAATGGTATCGCCTTTTTTCCCGTTGATCATTCCGGTCTGTGGAGAATGCAGTTTGATCTTGCTCAGAATATCCGGATCAAAGTAGGGGTTGGCGGCAAATTTATCTTTTGTAAAGCCTGGTTTTAGTACCCAGCGGGTGTATTGCGGGAAATGGTTCCTGGAAAATTCAGCAAAGGGTGTCAGGAAATAATAGTCGTTGTATTGTTTGACAAAGCCATTGAGTTTGCCGGTGTTTTCATCTTCGGTAGTATAACCGGCGGACCAGGTGGCATCGAGTAAGTGCCAGGTTGTATCGAGCCAGATCACGTTCCAGCTATGGTTCACGGGACCGGCATTGCCGATCTGGTAGAGTTTGGTCTTGGTATGTCCATTGATCGTGGCCGCTTCCAGTCCGGCGATATCGCACATGCGGGTGAAAAGCCGGGCATAGCCATCGCTGATCGCTTTTCCTTTACGGAGAATCGTGGCAAGGTATTTTTTTTCCCAGTTGGCAAGTACTTCATCACAATCCTGTCCGGATTTACATTCGGGTATTTCTATTTCCTCGTCTTTATTAAAGAATTTCCAGTCGTACCGGATATGATCGGTGATCCAGATAAAGATGGAGCGGACTTTGGATAATTTATCGGAATAGGGGCTGGTGAGGCTTTGTGTCAATTTGACGATATCATCCTCGTACCGGATACTGCGGGCGCGCTGATCTATCGGGGTGAAATCAGGCCGGGCCGGCTGGGCGGTTACACCTGTGCATAAACAGGTCAGGATCAGGAATATCGGGATCAGGCGGCGGGACATGGGTTGGTTACGGGCTCGGGAAGTAAGGTACGTATTTAAAGCCGGAAGTGCAAGAAGCAAGCAGCGAGAAGCTAGAAGCGAGAAGGACGTTTCTTCCGGGTTTTTTTGTATTTCTCTGCTTTCTCTTCGTCCTCCGCGGTTTTGTGAGGGAGGCTAGCGAGAAGGACTTTTTTACCTTGGTGTTTGTATTTCTCTGCGCTCTCTGCGTCCTCCGCGGTTTAACGAGGGCTGAGCCCCCGATAATTTTTTAATTGCTCGTTTAAATTTACAGAGGCGGTGTTGGATCCGATTGGTTTTGCAGGATTAAATGCCGTTCCTTTTTTTTCTTTAATTACTGAGGTTGAGTGTTTATGGAGCTGAATGTTAAATGTGGTGCCTTCACCCGGATTGGATGAAATAGAGAAACGGGCATTCATTTTTTCCAGCATTTC
>CAUJFR010000144.1 GCA_963169885.1 Bacteroidota bacterium | reverse complement strand
GCCCGCAGTTCAGAATTCTGTGTCCGGGAAGGAATGGAAGGATCGATCAGTAAGGAAGACGCGGTATTGGAGGTCATGATCTCCTGGAAAACCGCTTTATAATCATTGGTCAGTACTTTCACAAAAGCCACCAGGCTGTGTTTTTCACTTTTAAAGTTAGGTGTATACAACAGGGTGGATTGGGTGGATACATTAAAGGCATCAATATCGCCATCGTAGGCCCGGTTCACCACGGTCTCTGTATTGGGTCTTCCGGTGGCGATCTGCGGCAGGAAGCTTTTGTTCTTTGTATTGTTGATATCAAACTGGATATCAAAAGTGGCTTTCAGCACATTGCGGACGATAAAATAATCCACAAGGAAACGGGGTACGATCCGTTCTCCGAGTACATTGTATTTGGCTTTTGCCGCCATGGCTACCGGATTATAAATACGGGTGTAAGCGCCTTGTACGTTGGCTGCCGGTGAAAAATAATTCGTAGTCAGGTTGCCCAGTTCATCATATTCAAACACACTCATATTGGGCATCTTGATATAGGCCATTCCGCGAATGGAGGATTCCCCACTGGAAGAACTGCCGCCCAGATAATTCCGATCCTGATCGGTATGGGTGAAGGAGACGCTGGTAAAGAATTTGATTTTTTCTGATACGTTGAAATCCAGGTTGATCCGGGTATTCAACCGCTGTAATGAGGTTCCCAGCGTGATACCCGTCTGATCAAAAAGTCCGATAGAAGCAAAGTATTTGGCTTTCTCTCCACCACCAGTCAGGCTCACGGTATGATCCTGCAGGTTACCGGTACGGGACACGGCGTCAACCCAGTTGGTATTGTTACTGTAATTATTATACCAATAGGGGTCATTGGGATCATAATTGAATTCACGCACCTGGGTGGTATTGAGCGGTGTACCGGTGCGGTTCATTACTGCTTCCGGGATCAGGGTGGAATATTGATCACCGTTTAATAAGGGAATAGCTTCCGGTACCAGGGAGACAGAACCTTTAAATGTATAATTAATGGTTGGCTTACCGATCACCCCGCGTTTGGTGGTAATGATGAGTACGCCATTGGCACCACGCGAACCCCAGATACCGGTGGCGGCCGCATCTTTCAGTACCGTGATATCCTTGATATCGGCCGGGGAGATATTCAGTAACTGGGCATAGCCTTGTTCATCGGCCGTACCGAAGTTGAAGTCACTTGGAATTTCGGTTTCCAGCGGCATTCCATCCAATACGATCAATGGAATACCGGTGGTGTTGATGGAGGACACCCCACGGATCCGGATATTCATCGCGGCACCGGGGTCGCCGCTGCTGGCCGTGATATCCACACCACTCAGTCGTCCCTGCAGGGCCTGATCGATACTGGCAGATTGCATTTCCTCCAGGTCTTTGGCACTGATTTTGGCCACGGCCGTGGTCAGGTTCTTTTCCTGGATATTGATCATCCCGTTGGAGGAAGTGGGCCGTGACATAATCACGACTTCACCCAGATCGGTCTGCGAGTCTTCCATCACAATGGCAAACTCCGTTTTAGTGCCTACCGGAATGGTTTGTGTTTTATAACCAATAAAGGAAAAAGAGAGTTTATATTTTGTATTTACATTTTTCAATACAAAATTTCCCTCGATATCGGTGGAGGTACCACTGACAATCCGGTTATCCGCATCCATCACGGAAACAGATACCCCCTGCAACGGGCTTCCTTTTTTATCTGCGATCTTACCCCTGATTACCACCTGTGCCGACACGGTCAGTCCGATGACCAGCAGAAGCATTGTAGCCGCAGATTTCATGAATATATTCTTCCACATACAGAATGAGTTTGGATGGATGATTAATTTTTCCGTAAATAGTTATCAATAAGGTGAATGGTGGCCCGGTTGCTCAGGTTATTACTGCTGGAGAAAATAACATTCGCTGTCCGGTTCATCATATCACTGACAATTAAATTATTGGCTGTGTTATTATTGACAAAGATGGTGGACGGGTCTCCGTTCGGGAATTTGTAAAGTGTCTCAATACTTCCGCTTTCCTGTCCGTCGGTAGCGATATTCCGTTTATTCAGAATATGGTAGTACAGGAAATTGATCACTTTGTCTTTGTCAGCCAGCGAAGATGGATTGAACGTGGGTACCATATTCGGCGCAGTACCGGTACCTGGTAAGAGACCGGCATTTACAGCAGCCACGATTGATGCATTATTCGGTATAAAGAAAGTATAGAATGAACCCGAAGCCACCCCTACTATTTCTTTTGTGGTGTTATTCCAGATCGCTGAACTTCTCAGGTACTGAAAGAAATTATAAAACTGTGAGGTAGCGGCCGAAGTCCCGCCCAGTGTTTCAAGATGGCGTCCCGGGGCCAGTTCACTGAACTGAAGAATTTTATCCAGGTAATAAACCGTTCCGTTTTTTGCTGTTTTGGTATCGGTCACGTTGGCCACTGTTGCCGCATCACCGTTACCAGCCGCTACTACAGTGTTATTGGAAAACTTAATAAACTCGCCGGAGTAGGTCAGTCCCACACCCGGATTTACCAGGCTGGTGATATTCCGGCCGGGAATCACGTGCATGTTCAGAATACGTTGCAGTCGAACCAGGGCCGATGAACCGGTCAGCTGGGTGCCGCCTCCCGGAGGAATATAGCGCCATTGTTCGTTTACATTATTACTCACGGTCGGGTCAGCAAAATAACCGGCTGCATTGAAGGCCGCGTTACTGATCAGAAAGAGGGTATAGTTCTGGCTGATATTGGATATCTGGAATTTGAGGTCCAGGTTCAGCAGACTGGTCATAATGGAATAATTCGGATCCAGGTAGGCTTTACCATACACACTGCTGAATACATTGGCCTCCTGTACTTTGTTCGTACCATAGAAAATACCGTTGCTGAGAATTTTCTTATCTACAACGTTAGTTGCCGGATCAAATCGGGCTTCTTCTCCCACAGAATTAAAGGTTGAGGCAAATTTGGATGGCCATACGGCGGTACGCCACATATGCGCATTGACAAAATCGTAGATTACGCTGATCGGCATGGCATCCAGGCTGGTATAATGCTCCAGCAGCACGGAATTCACATAAGCGGTCAGCGTGGCATTATCCGGAACAAACATGGTATAAGAGTCCGACTGCGCATCATTGTCCTGGAGTTTCAGGAAGTTCTCATTATTGGGCGAGAAAGCCAGACTGGCATTGTATACTTTGGTGAACACATCCACCGCGTTGCCGGTAACTGTTTTATAATTATCAGTCACAGTGGCATTGATTACATATTGCACCAGGAATTTATCAAGGATCTTTTTAAATTCACTGTAATTGGGGTTACTGCCGATATACTGATCCAGGCTGGGCAATGAGGTGATCACGCGGTCCACCACATGAATCACGCCGTTCTCTGCCGGAATATCTTTCAACACCACTTTGGCATCGGCCACATTAAAACCGGTGTACGTGGAGGCGGGATAGAAATAATTATAATCCGTAGCGGTAAGTGATTTACCAGTCATGAAACCCGTTTCAAATATGGGTACGTATTTATTGTTATTATCCGCATCTACATAATACAGCGTTCCGTTATTGTTCCGGTTTGAAGCAATGGCTTTAATATTACTTCCGGCTGTGTTTACGCCGTCATATACACCGGTATAGCTGGCAGTACGGCGTTTGAAGGCCCCGTTTTCCACCCACCCGATATTACTCTGAAAATCAGATATACGCTCCTGTTTGAACGCATTATACACGAGTGAATAGGTCACAATTTTCCGGCAGTCATTAGAATCCAGGTCATTGATACCACTCAGGCCATTGGCCGTGAAGTAAACCTGGAAGGCGGAGTCGTGCGGAACAAAAGCCGTCCAGTATCCGGCCCCGGCGAGGGTTTGTTTATACCCCGCTTTATCCACTGCGGCGAGAAAGGTTTTAAAGTTTCCTTTTTCTTCCAGCACTTTGTAAATGCCCGGCTCCAGTGTCTCGGGTCTTCCATAATAATCGTCCAATGCTTTCTTACGGCATTGCACCAGGGTAAGTGCGGAGATTACCACTAATAATAAACTGAGTTTACGCCTGTACATACGGTATCATTTTATAATCACCAGAATAAAAAAAACCGGGTAAGGCAGGAGCCTTCCCGGTCAATGCAGAAATATATTGAGCGCACATAAATGCAGCTTGGTTCTGAAATAACATGTTGTTCATATAAGCAATTAGCAATCATCTGGCTT
>CAUJFR010000143.1 GCA_963169885.1 Bacteroidota bacterium | reverse complement strand
CCCACCGTAGCTTTAGCGAAGGTGGGGTTCTTGGTTCTTTTCTCCCTAGTACCAGTTCTTGCCTTCATTCAAACTTTTAAGAAACTTCCCGGCTTCCCCTCCCACTTTAGTGTAAAGCAGTTTATTCTCCATTTCATACATGAAGTAGCTGCAATCTTTCGTGGACTGAAATACCACAGGCAGTACCTGCTGGCCTCCTTTGAAGAAAAGCATATTGCCGCCAAAGCCACAATCGGGTTTGGGCTGTTCTTTGCCACCCAGGTAGCCGGCCAGTTTGGCTATGGCCCGGGTATCGGTGGTAGTGACCACATTACTCACCGAATCGGTACCCGGCACATTGAACGTGATTACGAGACTGTCACAGCCCGCGAGTTGCTTGGCAATAGGGGATTTGGAGGAGCAGGAGGAAAAATAAACTCCAATGAGCGCAACTATCAGTAATGCCCGCATATTTTTTTTTCAAAGATAAAAAAAGCCCCTGTGAAAACAGGGGCCGGTTTTAACTATTAGCATTCAACTCTAGTTGCCCGCAGGCATATATACTTTCAACACCCCGTCATTCTCCGAGCTTACGACCAGGAGACTGCGGCGGATGGGGCTGTCTTTTGCTGAAATGAATAACACCCCTTCAGGGGCATCTCCGGTGGCCAGTATCTGAAGAAAAACAGGTTGTAGGGGGTTGGTTACATCGTAGATGGCTACGGCATCTGCTCTTTCCATTCCTACAAAAGCCAGATTACGCTTGTTTACTTTACCCAGGGTGATGCCCTCGGGCTCCACGCCTTTGCTATCACTGCGGTCATCATCATAAAAATTGGCGAGCTGGGCTTTTTTCTCCAACTCGTTTTTGCTGTCAAACAACCGGGCGCCAGTATTGCCGTTCCATACACTGAACGAACGGGCTCCAAAGGAATAAAGGGATTCAAATTCCGCATCCCCATCAGTATTCCCTAATGTGCGGGTAATATTCAGCCGACCCAGGTTCTCGATCAATTTGAGGGAGGTTGCATTGGGAAATACAACCGGATCCAGCACTACCGAAGAAGAACCAATACGAACTTCTTCAGTAAATGTAGTGTACTCTCTCGCATCCCCTTCATTGGCCGTAAACAGGTAAGGAATACGATTGCTACGACGGTCATCATCCGAATGCTCCTCTCTGTCATCTTCTTCATCATCCAGCACGGCTATTGCATCCGGCATATAAACGCCTTTTACCGGCCATGTACCAAAAGCGATTGTTCCAAGGGGACGGTCACTGGGATCAATGGCATTTTCGGCCAGGCTATAATCTTTAAAACCTAAGGGAAACAAATCGCTGATTCTCTTTTTCCGTAAATCAATCTTAGCGATCGCATTATTTTCCTGCAGGGTCACCCAGGCTGTCTTTGAATCGGAAGAAACCGCCACATACTCAGGCTCCATATCCTGTGCAAAAGTGGCATTGGGTCCGAATTTCCGGAGTCCTTTCGCCTTCAATGCTTCTTCCTGGGAAGCAAACGCGGCGAAATCAAGTGTGGTTACAGCATAATCACGTTCTACGGAAATAATAGAAATCGTTCCGATTGGGTCAATAGAATAATCCGCATTGGGTTCGCCTTCATTGGCCGTAATGATATATTCTCCATCAGGACTGTAAGTGATCATATCCGGTAAGGCACCAACGGTCACTTGCTTTACCACACTGTAGTCAGTGGTGCGGAAGATCACCGCTTTCCCATTATCGGTTTTTGGATTAGCTTCAATAGCAGCGGCGAGTTTACCGTTACTTACAGACAGACTGTTGACCAGACCGCCAAAGGGAGAAACTAAAATACTGGTCAGGAACTGAGGAGCCATCGGATTGGAAAAATTGAAAACATCAATCCGGTTATTGTTTGCGGTGTTGTTCACCACAAAAAGTTTCTTCGTCCTGGAGTCATAGGCACTGATTTCAGCGGCGCCGGCATCGCCGACATCCGTTGTACTGATCAGGGAAAAGGCGGCCGGATTTTCGTAGGGTGGTTTCGCGCTAAGCGACTCTTCAGTTTCAGCCAACGGATTTTCCTTAGCCAGGGGCTCGATGGATTTCTTACAGGCGGTGATAAATACCAAACCTGAAAGCAAGAAGGCAGTTGTTTTTTTGTTCATGTCTTTTAATTGAACCGGCAACCTACAGGCTCAAAGTAAATTTTACATGAACAAACCATTACGAATTCATTAAGTCGTAAATCAATAGTAGAACTACGACTATTTTGTCATAAACCGGCTGGCAATGGCCAGGGGGCGGAATGTATACCGCTTCTTTACATGATGGCCGCCACTCCGGAGCAAGATATCCCGCAGCGTTTCCATGGTACGGATAATATGGGTTCCTTTATTGATCATCACACAATCCGCCAGTGCGGCATGGGCGGCGTCGGTAATTTCTGATCGGGTGGCCATCCCTGATTTATTCATATTCTCCAATACCTGTGTGGCCCAGATGACGGGTACATGTCCCGCTTCACAGATCCAGAGTATCTCCTCCTGAATTTCACTCATCCGTTCAAAACCAATCTCCACGGCCAGGTCACCCCGGGCAATCATAACGCCGACCTGCTCTTCCCGCATGCCGGTAAAAAGCAGGTCTGGGAGATTCTTGACCGCTTCCGGTGTTTCTATTTTAATGATCAGGGCCACTTTCTTGTTACGTCCCATGACCTCCTGCAATTGCAGCAGGTCTTTTGTATTCCGTACAAAGGAATACCCAACCATATCCGCATGCTTGTTGATAAAAGAAAGACATTTAATATCGTACTCCGTCAGGGCCGGCATGGATAACAGGGACTCCGGAAAATTGATGCCTTTCTCGGGTTTTAAAAAAGGCTTCTTGGTTGAAACCCTTAACACCTGGAGCCTGGCCCTGCCCGGCTCTATCTTTTCTACCCGGGCTTCAATCAATCCATCGTCAAACAATACGGTTTCCCCGGTATTCAGTTGTTCCGCAATACCCGGAATAGTACAACCAATGGTATGATCATCTTCTCCGATACCCTGCTCATCGGCCAGGTAAAGGTGCTGCCCTTCTTTAATGGCTATTTTTTCATTATTTCTCGTTATGGTTCTGATTT
The DNA here is from genome assembly GCA_963169885.1 of Bacteroidota bacterium. Lineage (GTDB taxonomy): Bacteria > Bacteroidota > Bacteroidia > Chitinophagales > Chitinophagaceae > JJ008. The sequence goes on along the minus strand of CAUJFR010000143.1, from coordinate 870 downwards.
TCGGACCGGCGAGGTCCATATAAATACGGCAGCTGAGTCCGGTGATTTTGGTAGCCCGTTTTACCTGTTGAATCATCCGGAACCAGACTGTTTCATCATCGTGCGCACAATTGATCCGGGCGACATTCATCCCGGATTGAATCAGGTTTTTAACTTTTGAATAATCATCTGCAAATTCCGTATCAAAAGTGACCATGATCCAGGGAACGGATTCGGTTTGCCTTTTTCCGAATAAAGCAGTCGCCCTTTCTGCAAAAAATGCTTTGCTTTTCTGGTAGTCAAATACCTGATCGGGATGAATGGTATCACTTCCGATCCGGTTCAGGATGGCCAGTAACTGTCCGCGGATATGACTTTCAGAACTGGCCATGGAAGAGAGACCATACTCATGCAGGGCATCCTGCAGATTCCGGATATCCAGGCTTCGTAAGGCGAGATAGTGAAGCAGATTCACTGCACTTTTCCGGTTGGAAGGATGTACTTTCTCCAGCAGGTAATTAAAATCCCTCTCGGCCAATAACATAAATTCATCAATCCGTTCCAGTTCATTGGCTAACCTGACCAGTTCTTCCTTCATTTCAAATATTTAAACAAATTAATAAACAGGTCCGCAAACCAACACTGATGCAGATTAGAACGCTGAATGATTTTCTACGGATTAATGCAAGGCAATAGCCGGTGCTGCTGCTTGTTTAAACTCCTGCCCTACCACTCCGGCCATGGTTTGGGCCAGTTGCTGGAGATAATGCTGTTCCTCGGATTTTATTTCACCGGCTGGTTCAATTCCTGGACCTATAACAGCGAACCAGGCCTGCGAAGAACCACTGATGAACTCTCCGTGTGAAGTCCAGTTAGCGGTACGACTGCCAC
>CAUJFR010000142.1 GCA_963169885.1 Bacteroidota bacterium | reverse complement strand
CATTCCCCTGGTAGCGGCAAAAATGGACCTGATAAAACTCGTTCAGACAGCCGCCTGGTGGCAGGAACAGTCGGTGATGAAATTTGAAACCCTGCGAAATGAACTCAGGAGCCTGGTCCGGTTTATTGAAAAGACATCCGGCATGCTGTATTTCTCCGACTTTGATGATATGATTCTACCGGGAGCCACAGAGTTTAAGCCGGTGCTGGGCAGTAATAACCTGGAAGCCTACCGAAAACGGGTAACTGAATATATTCAGCAAAACCGGCATCATATCACTATTCATAAGCTGCGTACCAACCAGCCCATCACCCGAAAGGAATTCACCGACCTGGAGCGCATGTTATTTGAACAGGGGGAACTGGGGACGCATGAGCAGTTTGTAAAAGCTTATGGGGAACAGCCGCTGGGTGTATTCATCCGTTCTATTGTAGGGTTGGACCTTGAAGCCGCCAACACGGCTTTCAGCAAATTCATCAATAACCCCTCCCTGAATGCGGCCCAGATCCGGTTTGTGAATATGATCATCCAATACTTAACCACCAATGGGGTGATTGAGGCTGATAATTTGTTTGAGCCGCCGTTTACGGAGATTTCGAATCAGGGGATTTTGGGGGTGTTTAGTCAGCAACAGGCAACAGAAGTGATCAGCCTGATTGAACATATTAATGGAAAGGCAAAAGCCAATTAGATGCCCCGTAAGCAATACCCATATCAGAATGTATCATTAAAGAATATCAGGGGAGAAAAATGGGAGGATATTCCCGGACTGGATGGCTATTTCTGTTTGTCCAATTTTGGACGTATTAAGAGGATGGAGTTTGAGACTCAATACAAGGATGGGCGAATAGTACTACGTAAAGAAAAAATTATCAAGCCTTATTTGTATTATTCCCAAAACAGGTTTAAGAAAGACAAAACCCCTTTTCTTTCAGCAAAGGTAACCCTGGAAGGAGTTAAATATACATTTACCAATCAACGACTGGTGTATTACCTTTTTGTGGCTCCTTTTGACCAGGATGATCACCGGATTTTTATTCTCTGTAAAGACACAGACAATCTGAATATTCGTCCCTCCAATCTTTACAAAGCCGATATCCGCCAGAAACAACAACGGATAGTAAAAAGAGGAAGAATGCGCAGTAATTTACTTGACATGAGCGAAGAAGACAGAATCAAACGAAGCAAAGCAATTGTAAAGAAAACAAGCATCCCGGTCTCCATGTATAACAAAGCAGGGAAAAGAGTCCGCGGTTTTTCCAGCATGTCAGAAGCAGAAAGAAAAACAGGCATTCATGCCACTTCTATCGTTAAGGCCGCCAGAAAAATAAAACTCAGTGCTGGCGGATTTTTCTGGCAGTTTGGCAATGAATCGTATTTGAATATCAACGAACTAAAAAAAGAAAGGAGACAACGATATATTCAGAAATGGGGTCAAAAGCTAACTCAATATGACACAACGGGCAAGAAGGTGGCTGTATACCCTGGCGTCAGAGAGGCAAGTGAAGCCTGCGGTGCCCATGTACATGCAATCAATAAAGTTTTAAAAGGCGAATACAAAAGTGCTAAAGGCTACCTTTTTAAAAAGGGGATTGGACCTGACCGCATTGATCTCAGTGGATATACATGGGGAAAGGCTTCCATGGCTGTAACACAATCTAAACCTGTAATTCAGTTTGACCTTAACGGCAAACAGATTAAAAAATACAATAGCCTGAAAGAGGCGGCTGCCGCCGTAAATATCGGTGCCTCCACTTTGTGCGGGGCACTTAGTGGCCGCCAACATACTTGCGGTGGTTTTAAATGGAAATATTTCACTAAAAAAAATAAATAACCGGTTAAAACGGTGGAATTATACTTCATAGTTGGGCAAATACCAGATTCCTCCTACGTCGGAATCTAAATCAGGTTCTTTTACCCAGGATTCCACCCCTCGCGTCGCTTCGGGGTGACAAGCGTACTTAGAAGTACCACTCCTGACTCCTGACTCCTGACTCCTGACTCCTGACTCCCGACTCCATACTCCCGACTCTCGACTCCCGACTCTCGACTCCCGACTCCCGACTCCCGACTCCCGACTCCCGACTCTCACCTCCCTACCCCCTCATCCGTCCGCTTCACCCCCGCTTTTGCCCTCATCAGCCCCATTAACATTTTCTTACACCTAACGCAATGCAGATTGCAGTCACAAACAAAATAACCCATCTAAAAAATTGTATATGCACATGAAGACTACGCTGCGTTTTCTGAAGACGAAACTTGTTGCCCCGGTTATGATGGGCAGTCTGCTCCTTCTTGGATTTTCATCCTGCGAAAAGGACACTTCCAGTGACGATGACCTGGTAGGCAACTGGGTCCGTCGTTCCGAATTTGAAGGAGTGGGACGTACGGAAGCCGTGAATTTTACTATTGGTTCGAAAGTATATGTGGGAGGCGGTTTTGATGGTACGGACCGGCTGAATGATTTCTGGTCATTCGATCAGGCAACCGGTACCTGGCTGCGGATGGCCGATTTCCCGGGTGTGGCCCGTAACTCCGCCGTTGCCTTTGCGGCAGATGGTAAAGGATATGTAGGCACCGGCTACGATGAAAATGATAATAAACTGAAAGACTTCTGGGAATACAACCCGTCCACCAATACCTGGACACGGATCGCCGACTTTGGCGGTACCGCCCGCTATAATGCGGTTGCCTTTTCGCTCAATAATAAAGGCTACGTGGGCACCGGCTATGACGGCAATTACCTGAAAGATATGTGGAAGTATGATCCCGTTACAAATACCTGGACCCAGGCTGCCAGTCTTACCGGCTCTAAACGTAGTGAAGCCGTGGCCTTTGTTCACAATGATAAAGCCTATATCGTAACCGGGCTCAACAATGGCACGTACCTGAATGATTTCTGGTCATACGATGCCGGCACGAACAGCTGGACGGAACTCAGAAAAATCAATGATGTTACGGATGACAGTTTCGAGGATGATTATGATGACAATATCAAACGCAGTAATGCCACCATTTTTGTGATGGGTGACAAAGCTTATCTCAGCAGCGGCAGCCGCAGCGGAATTATCGCCAGCACCTGGGAATATGATATCTCCAATGATACCTGGCTGGAGAAAACCGGTTTTGAAGGTACTGCCCGGGAGGGATTACTCTCCTTTACGGTGGACAACCGGGGCTTTATCGTTACGGGCAATAACAGCAGTTACCGCTTTGATGACCTATGGGAATTCTACCCGTCAGCAGAACAGGATGATGACGATAACTGATAATTAATACAGGCAAAGGAGGGCCTGATCCCGTACCGGTAAAAAAGATGTGTATATGATCTTTATTGGTCAGGGTTAACCAGCCGGTACATCCAGGCTGAACCGGACGCAGAAAGCACAGTACCCGATGCAATTACTTTCATGGCAAACAAATCAGGTCACGCTATACTGCTGTACCGGTTCAGTCCTCTTTAAAATTACAATCCATGCGTTTCCAATATTATTTCATACTCGCCTTTTTCCTGGCTGTTGGTACAACAGGGTGTACTAAAACGGATATCTCATTTGAAGATGAGGATGATGGTACAGATCCGTCCATCGCGTATTACGATAATTACCCGGTAACCTTGTCCACCTATAAAACCGATTCCTTTATTACATCCGGACACAGCAGCTGGACGATCGGTTATCATCGTGATAGCTGGTATGGTAACACCGAAGCAGCCGGATATACAGAGATCCTGTTACCAGACGATAATCCGTTGAAAAGCCAGTCAGTCCTGTTCGACTCGCTGGTACTGGTGATCAAACCCAACGGAAGTTATTATGGTGATACCACCCTGCCGATTCACTTTGTAGTCCACGAACTTGCTGAAAACATCAGTAATGAAGATGATGACACCCGTTATTATTACCCACGGACTTTCGCTTATAACCCGGTTCCGGCCGGCAGCCGCACTGTCGCCATCCGGCCAGGCAAGGATTCCCTGATCACGATCCGGCTGAATGATGCAATGGGCCTGGATCTTTTCCAGAAACTTAAATCAAATGCCACACAGATCCAAAGTCAGTCTGAATTTATAAAATACATCAAAGGATTCCGGATCGGGGTGGATACCGGTCTGACGAATTCACTGGCTTATTTCAGCATTCCTTCCGACAGCATGATCCTCCGGATGGACTACCGGATCAATGGCACCCCATTCCAGGAAAAGAACCTGAACTTCAGGGTAAATACCAACCGGCAGTTTAGCTACCTGCATACTGACCGTCAATTCAGTCCGTTGGCGGTTTTCACTGAATTCAAAAAACAGCTGAAAAGTACAACACTCACTCAAAACAAAGCCTTCCTGCACAGCAACCTGGGTGCTATGATTAAGATTAATATTCCTGATCTGCTCACCCTGAAAGAACTACATCCCTTTGTACAGATTCTGAAAGCAGAACTGATTCTGCGGCCAGCTCCTGGCACTTATTCTTACCCATATGTTTTGCCGCCTGCACTCAGTCTGTACAGTACCGATGAAAGTAATGCCCTGCTGTATCAACTAACGGATGCTACCGGTCAGTATACGTTAAATGGGAACCTGGTGATCGACCAGCTTTACGGGGAACAGACTTTTTACAGTTTTGACATCACCACTTTCATAAAATCGGTGATCAGTGAAGGTCAGTTTTCAACATCCGCCCTGATGCTGACCGCATCCGCTGGAACAACAGAAACAAGCCTGGAACGGCTGGTGATCAATGACCAACGGCTGGCAAAAGGAATTCAACTGAAACTTCATGTATTGGGTTTATAAAACAACCAAATGAAAAACAAGCTCCTTATTTTGTTCCTGCTGATATCCGGTATCACCCGGGCTCAGAATACTACTTCCCCCTATTCCATACTGGGAATCGGAGATGTGGAAACGAAAGATTTTGGCCGCTATTTTATTACCGGCAATACCGCCGGCGCCAGGAGAGATGCCGGCAGTTATAACAATGTAAATCCCGCCGCATTGACCGCCTTGCCGTATAAGACCATGCATTTTGACCTGGCATTCCGGGGCAGAAGCAGCTATTATACATTGCCGGCCAGCGGCGACCGGACAGATATCAGCAAAGACTTTACAATTAAACGGGGCACGCTGGCATTTAAAGTCACCCAAAAAACCGGTTTTGCTTTTGGTATCCAGCCTTACAGCACGGTGAATTATCAGTACAATGAAACAGCAAAAATTACAGATGGCAACGATGCTTACCTTAAGTACACTGATGGTACAGGCGGGATTAATCAGTTTTTTGTTTCAGTCGGGCATAGTGTTGGAAAAAATTTCTCAGCCGGATTGACCGGCTCCTGGTTATTCGGATCACTTCAGCGCAACACCAGTTACTACAGCAGCAGCCTGGCGCTGGATATATTGAAAGAAGACCGGGATTTTTATACAGGCGGGAACTTTAAAGGAGGAATTCAGTACTATACCGATGCAAACAGTAACCGGAAATGGAAACACAGCATCGGGCTGACAGGTACAATCAGCACCGGACTGAACGGACAACTGACGAGTACCTATAGTGAAAACAGTGTTGTACTGGTAAAAAACCTGACAGACAACCGCAGATTTGAATTACCGGTGCAGGCCGGACTGAGTTATACGGCCACCCGAAAAAACAAGCTCAGCTTCTCTACGGAAGCGAACTATTATTACTGGAAATACCAGGACCTCGATTATAAGAATTCCTACACCGCCCCGGGATTCCGGTTATCGGCCGGCATGGAATATTCATTCAAACAAACAACTTACCAGGGGTTACTGGAAAAAACATTTCTGGGCTGGGGTGTCCATGCAGAAGAATCGTATATGCGCATTAACGGGAAGCCGGTGCGTGATTATTCAGTGTCTTTCGGTGGCGGGTTTAGTCCGGCGCGAACGATCTCTTTATACGGAGGAGTTGAACTGGGCATTAAAGGTGACCGCGCCGGACAATACCGGGAAAATTATACACAGTTCATATTTGGTCTTACAGTCAAAGACATCTGGCTGGGTACTAAAAAGTTTGGACGATACAATTAATCAACGGATCTGGCCGGTTCAGTTTGCGATCTGTCCATTTAATGTAAATCCGGATAACCATAAGCGACAACCACGGTCAAACCCGATAAAAAGTATGACAAAAATTACAGGTGCTATGTTGTTCTTCCTGTTATGGATGACCCGGGCGAATGCGCAGGAAACAATGATTACCGGAAATTGGTATTCAAAAGATGGAAGCAGACAGTACCATATCCGGCAAAAGGATAACGAATGGGAAGCCTTGCTGATCCGTTCGGATCGGAAAAAAGATACGGCCGGAAAAATCATCCTCACCCGTTTGCAAAAAAGAAAAAACCGTTACAAGGGGGTTATTTACTCGGTAACTGATGGAGCCCATACATCCGTTACCATCCGGGCCAGCCGCAAAAACAAAGACGTGTTGATTTTGAAATTAAAACGGATGCTGGTACTGGATGTCACAATAAGATGGTATCGGGACCCTGCATAAGTGTCATTTTAACATTTATTTCAGTTAAGCAAATGTAAACCTGCGGAACCAGCTTTTCCTTCACCGTTACATTTGCGCTTTCTATCCCTACTTAAGTTATGATTAACACAACGCTGAATAATTTTATAAAATGAAAGCGGACATCCCTTACTACCGATTCTTAAAACTGGCGCTGATGACAGCCCCGCTTTTTGGAATGCTGGGTGCTGTTCCCGCATTTGCTATGGAACGACCGGAGTATGGCCGCATCCTCAGTGGATTTGCTATGGTAGTGGGGTTATCCCTTTTATACTGGGCACTGAACATACTGCTCCTTCGCATCGTTGCCGGTTACAGTTTCAGCGGACTTAACAGTTTGCGCTATCTGATCAGTATTGTAATTAGCACATTGGCGGGTGTCCTTATTTTCCATTGGTTCTTTACCAATATGAAACCGCCGGAACCGGGTAGTTTTCCGGCTGGAATGTTGAATCGTTTCCCCCGGCCAGGTAGCGGACCCCGTTTATCCATGCCAGCGATCCAGGCCTTGTCCATCAATATTATTATTCTTGTGCTGATCGAAATGATCATGCTGAAAGTGCGAAAGCAACAGATCGAACATGAAAATGACCGGTTAAGACTGACCAATCTCGAAGCCCGTCATAATCAGCTGAAACAACAACTCCATCCCCATTTCCTGTTCAATTCACTCAATACATTAAAGAGTCTTATTAAAAAGAAGCCTGATCTTGCTGAAGATTACCTCATCCGGCTCTCTGACCTTTTACGGTTTTCGATTTATGCAAATACTGAAGAAGTGGTCCCCGTCGCAAAAGAGCTGGAACTCTGTATCAACTATCTCCACATGCAACAGGTCCGGTTTGGAGAAGCCCTTACATTCAGTATAGATGTATCGGACACTCTACAATCAGGCGGCAAGCTTCCCGTGTATTCCATACAACTCCTGGCAGAAAATGCCATTAAACATAATACCCTGACGAGGGAACAGCCCCTCCATATACGGATCAAAGGGGAAAATGGAACCGGAAGAATTACAGTAAGCAATAATATGCAGCCCAAACTCAGTATTGAAGACGGGAACGGAGTGGGCTTGTCTAACCTGGCTGAGCGATATCGCTTACTGGGAAAACCGGGGCTCGAGATCAGCCGTGGACAAGGAGAATTTTCAGTCACCATAAAAGTATTGACAGATGAACATCCTGATAATTGAAGATGAAGTACTGACTGCACAGGATCTGGCGGATACAATCCAGCTCATGTCTGGCCAGACGGAAATCTGTAAAATAGTGCCCTCAGTAGCAGAAGCGATCCGCTACCTGAAGGCATCTGATCCACCAGATCTGATCTTCAGTGATATCCAGCTGGGTGACGGTCTCAGTTTTGATATTTTCCGCCAGGTTAAAACCGATTGCCCGGTCATCTTCTGCACGGCCTATAATGAATTTGCGCTGGAAGCCTTCCGGAATAACGGGATTGACTATATACTCAAACCCTTTACCCCAAAAAGTATCGGTGATGCCCTTGAAAAATACAGAGTACTCCGGCAAAGCTTCACCCGGCACTCCATTAACTATAACGGAATATTTTCGTCACCCGCGTGGACGGAGGCCCATAAAAAAAACGCCTCCCTCCTGATTAACTGGAAAGACAAAATAATACCGGTAAAAATAAAAGAGATTGCCCTTTTCACGATTGACTATAAAATGACCCAACTGGTTACTTTTGATAATCAGAAATACTTTATCAATCAGACCCTGGAAGAACTGGAACAAATCGGCGGCCCCGCTTTTTTTCGTGCAAACCGGCAGTACCTTGTCAATAAGGAATCTATCCTGGAAGCCTTGCAGTACTTTGCCCGTAAACTGATCCTCAAGCTGAGTATTGATGGCAAACACGAGGTGGTGATCAGTAAGAACCGGGTACCGGAGTTTCTGGAATGGCTGCGGAACTAG
>CAUJFR010000141.1 GCA_963169885.1 Bacteroidota bacterium | reverse complement strand
ACCAAACAGAAGTTTCAAAATACTTTTCATAATCGAGCAATTTTATTATTAAGATTAATAACCGGTGTTTTGAGTCAGGTTAGGATTCGCTGTCCGGTTGGTTGCCGGGATCGGGAAAATATTGTACTTGGCGTCTACAGCAGTACCGCTGGCTATTCCACCTTTCCATGGCCACAGGTAAGTGGCGGTGGTCAGTTGGTTGTAGCGGATCAGGTCGGTACGACGGTGCCCTTCCCAGTATAATTCACGGGCTCTTTCATCCAGGATGAAAGGCAGATCCAGCTGACCGGATGTGATATTACCGGACGTATTACCAAAAGCCCGCTCACGGATCAGGTTGATATAACCGGTTGCCGTAGTCAAATCGCCACCGGTACCGCCACGCAGTACAGCTTCGGCATAGATCAGGTACATTTCAGACAGCCGGAAGATCGGGAAATCAATATCGGCAAAATCGCGGTTTACGTCAGAAACGGTACCGCCATCAGAACGGATATTCCGGTATTTGTTTACATGGAGCCCGTTGGCAAAGTTGCTAATATCGGAAATAGCGACCTGTGCAGGAGATGTACCAAAAGCTGTAGTGGTAAACATCGCTCTTTTATCAGTTGTTCCGCTCAGGTCGGTAAAACGATCGGCCAGTCCTTTGGTAGCCCGGTAACCATACCAGCCACCGCCCACGCCAAACTCGTTGAAGTCATCACCAGCTGCTGCGTGAACAAAGAAAGTGGTATTACCATACGATTTTGTTTGCAGTCCATCACAATTCACCGCATAAATGATCTCATTAGTCCGCTTGTCATTGTCAGCCATAAAGAGCTGACGATAATCAGTGTGTAATGAATAACCACCGGCAATCACTTTTTTCGCGTAAGTGATCGCTTCAGTCCATTTAGCCGTACCGGTATAGGTTTGTGCATTGAGGTACATGCGGGCCAGTAAAGCCCAGGCCGCACCCTGATCCACACGACCGTACTCAATGGTCTTCACGGTTTTCAGTTCGGTTTCAATGGCCTTCAGTTCTGTTTCGATATACGTAAAGATCTCCGTACGGCTTTTCTCGCCGGGCAGGGTAGTACCTACCACATTGGTTTCATCAATGAAGGTTGATTTACCGAAGATGTCCATCATCACCCAGTAGTTGAAGGCACGCAGAAAACGTACTTCGGCACGGGTGGATTGGATTTCAGTAGCCTCTGCACCGGTAATATTCCGGGCGGCTAATTTATCATCGGTTGATTCACGCAGGTATTCATTGGCCACCATCACATTATAGATCGGGCGGGCATACATTCCTTTCAGGAAGGGGTCGCCACTGGACCAGCTCAGGTTATGGAAGTCTTTAATGGTCTGATCATTCCAGGCTACCACGGCCTCATCAGTCGGCAGCTCCTGGCAATTGAAGAAACCACGGATAAAGGGCGACTGGGAACCTTCGTCCAGTCCTTGTATATCCGATGCACCGGCAGGACCGGCATTACCGGTAGTGGCCAGACCGGCATACACTTTAGCCAGTACCGCACGGTAACCGGCGGCGGTGGAATAAGTGGTTTCGTTGGTCAGGTCATTTTGTGGAAACAGATCCAGCTTCTTAGAACAGGAAGCCATGGTTACCAGGAAGGCCCCTGCCAGTATGAATTTATTTATTGATATATGTTTCATAACTCAATAATTTTTTTAATTAAAAATCAAAGTTGAATCCTAAAGAGAAAATACGGGGACGAGGATAAATATTGTTATCTATACCCAAATCACTGGCATTTTCAGGATCCAGTCCTTTATATTTTGTGATCACAAATACGTTCTGCACACTGGCGGATACCCGCATGGAGGCTTTGTCTTTCAGGATGCGGCCCACATTGTATCCAAGGTTGATATTGTCCAGGCGGAAGAATGAAGCATTATCAATATAATAATCGGAGAAATAACGGTTGTTATCGAATCCGGTGTTCAGGTAATCCGTAGTGGCATTACCGATAAAGTTGATCGGATTCTTGATCGCCCTTAACACCCCGTTATTGGAATTAACGTTATTGTACAGGTAGTTACCCAACGCCCCATGACCGGCCATACCAAACGTGAACTCTTTGTAAGTTAACTGTGTGTTGATCCCCAGCAGTACATCGGCAGCGGGTCTTTTATACAGGTACCGGTCATCACTATTAATGATCCCATCCCGGTTGATGTCTTCAAACAAACCATCGATCGGCCTGCCGTTTTCATCATAAATCTGTTTGTACATGATAAAAGTATAAGGCGATTCTCCAACTGCATGAATACCGATACTGTTGCCGGTACCACCCCCGATAAATGAAACCTCCTGTCCTTTAAAATTGGGATCCGGATTTTTCAGCAGGTTAGTAATCGTAGCTTTATTATAGGTATAGTTAAATCCAAAATCCCAGGTCAGGTTCTTGTTTTTAACCGGTGTGGTGTTGATAGTTAACTCAACGCCCTCACTTTCGATATCCCCCACATTGGTGACAATCATATTTACAAAGTTCGCCCCCGCTGCTACAGGTACATCGGCTAACAGGTCTTTGGTTTTACGGGAGTAGAAGTCGATACTACCGGAGATTCTATTCTTTGCAAAACCAAAATCCAGTCCGATATTGGAAGTAGTGGTGGTTTCCCATTTCAGGAATGGATCATAACCTTCGGGACGAAGTACACTCACAAAAGAATTACCAAACTGGTATTGGGCAGATGCATTACCGAGTGAATAACGGGGCAGGTATGAATAATACCCGATTCCGTCCTGTTGTCCGGTGATACCCCAGCCGAGACGGAGTTTCAGATCGGTCACTACATTAGACGTTCTGAAAAATTCATCCTTCATTTTCCAGGCCAGTGCGACAGCCGGGAAATAACCGACACGGTCTTTCGGGTTCAGTTTGGAACTCGCATCACTCCGGATAGAAGCGGTCAGCAGGTATTTATCCATCACGGTGAAGTTGATACGGCCGATATAAGATTCCAGCCGGTATTCAGGACGGTCAGTCAGGAAGGTCGGTTCAGAACCCTGGATCGTATCCAGTTTACCCGGACGGGTAGGATCAGCAATCGCCCGGTAACTGAAAGAAGGAAGGTTGGTTACTTTAGTCAGGAAGCTTTGGTAGCTATGACCGGCCAGCACATCGATCTTACTGCGGATGCTCTTGATTTCTTTGGTATAGAACAGGGAGAAGTCTGCGAGATTGTTGACTTTCTGCTGCTCATAATACGTTCTGCGGCCACCAACTTTATAATTAGTAGGAGACAATGAGTCGATATTGTCATTTCCGCTACCACTCGCATAATCCACACCAAGGTTAGCCAGGATATGCAGGTCGGGGAAGAAATGCAGTTTATAATCCAGTTGTACGTTACCAATCACACGACCCACTTTGGAGCGGTTGTCGCGGAGGTTCAGTAAACCGAGCGGGTTACGGTTTGACAGATCGATGGGGTTGCCATCAGTCTGTAACCATTCCCAATAACCACCCCAGGCTTTATTACCAGTGGTTACTGGTTGTGTGGGGTCAAAGCTCACCGCATTACCGATGGCGCCTTCATTGGCAAACCGGTTCTTCGTCTGGCTCGCTTTTACCGATACATTCACACTCAGGTGATCTTCCAGGAATTTAGGGTTCAGGTTGATCGCGGTGCTGAAACGACTGAAATTATTGGTCTTCAGGATACCATCCTGATTGAGGTAACCGATTGAAGCGCGGAAAGGAATCTTTCCAAGACTTCCACTGGCACTGATGGTATTATCAAATCCAAATGCAGCCTGGTAGATTTCATCCTGCCAGTTGGTATTGGATTGTCCATACAGATTCTTATAGGTGTTGTTCCCGGTAGCGGCTGCATCAGCATCAATGATACTGCGTACCTGGTCACCGGTCAGTACATCCACTTTTTCGCCGATAATACCTACGGAGAACATGGTATTATAAGAGAATTTCATTTTGCCTTTCATTCCCTTCTTAGTGGTAATGATCAGCACCCCATTGGAGGCTCTTGAACCATACAACGCGGTAGCAGAAGCGTCTTTCAGCACCGTCATGGATTCAATATCATTCGGGTTGATGGAGTTCAGCAGGTTAGCTGAACCAGCCACCCCGTTACCATCCACAGGTACACCATCGATCACAATCAATGGATCGTTGGAGGAGTTCAGGGAAGCACCATTGCGGATACGGATACGGCTGCCGCCGCCGGCAGAACCACCACCGGTGGTTATTTGCAGACCGGCTACCTTACCCTGAAGTAATTGTTCGGGTGAATTGATATTTCCTTTCTGGAAATCCTTGGCGGATACCGCTGTAACGGATCCGGTCAGGTCTCCCCTTCTGCGGGTACCATAGGCTACCACCACTACTTCGCCCATCGAAGCATTGACGACAACCAGGGATACTTCCACCGAAGTTTTTCCTTCAATAGATACTTCCTGTGTGGCAAAGCCAACAGAAGAAACGATCAGGGCGTTTACAGTAGCAGGTACTGAAATGCGGAAAGTTCCGTCAACGCCAGTCTGAGCACCGGTGCGGTTGCCTTTGGCTACCACACTTGCTCCCTGTACGGGGGAACCATCTTTGGAATCAGTAATTTTTCCTGTAATCACTCTGTCTTGCGCAAAGGAGATCTGCGCCAATAACGCCAGTATTATAAGACTGGCTGCCTTCATCAGTTTTTGGGGCAACATAAGCAATCATTAAATTTTTAGCAATCTTGTTATCATCCACACATTATGTATCAAAGACACATTCGAATGTGTATTAAACACACAATATTAGCATTATTTTAAGGCTTCCAAAAATTATTTTTAAAATTGCTCCTAAATCTGAAAAAATAATCTCATCCAACAAAAATCTGTTTAATATTTTAAACAGTTGATTGACAATTATTAAACATACTATTCCAGTCCCATTTCGGATAAAAGTCAGGTAGGCTGGCTGATTAGAATCAGCCGGATAAGCGGTAATTACCCGGCAAAAAGGAAACAAATGTATTATCCACCGGAATCGTTTTCGTAAAACCGCAGCGATGGCTGGTAAGCAAGGACTGCTTAATTTACTCCAAATTGACTGTATGAGGCGATTGCATTGTCTTACATTATATATACTGATAACCGGACTGGCTGTATCTGGTCAACCGGATCCATGGAAGATCTCATCCGGTAAACCTGACCCGGGAAATTATTACGGGATCACCGTCGCCAACGGAATGATCG
>CAUJFR010000140.1 GCA_963169885.1 Bacteroidota bacterium | reverse complement strand
CATTTCTACCACGGATTTCTTTATGCCGATTGTGGATGACCCCTTTGAATTCGGCCGGATCGCCGCTGCTAATTCCATCAGCGATGTCTATGCCATGGGAGGAAAACCCCTGATGGCGATTGCCGTATTGGGATGGCCGGTAAACAAACTGCCCCCCGATGTGGCGCAGAAGGTGGTCGAAGGCGGACGCAGCATCTGCCTCGAAGCCGGCATTCCTTTAGCCGGTGGTCACAGCATCGATTCACCGGAACCAATCTTTGGCTTGGCCGTAACAGGTATACTTCCCATTGAAAACCTGAAACAAAATAATACCGCAAAAGAAGGCGACCTGCTCTTTCTCACCAAACCACTTGGAGTAGGTATTTTATCCACTGCACAGAAAAGAGGATTGATTACCGATGACCTGCTGGCCGTAATCATCAAACAAATGACCACCCTGAATAAAACAGGGGAGGAGTTGGGAAAAATAAAAGGCGTACATGCCATGACCGATGTGACCGGCTTCGGTTTCCTGGGCCACCTGATCGAGATGGCCGAAGGCAGCGGACTGAGCGCGGAAGTATGGTATGATAAGATTCCCGCTATCCCCGGCGTGAAAGAGTATATCGCCCAGGGCGTATTCCCCGATGGCACCACCCGCAACTGGAGCAGCTACGGCGAGAAAGTAAAATTTGAAAAAGGTACCCCGGTGGCAGAAGCCTTTAAGTTATTGCCGGACCCGCAGACTAATGGCGGCTTACTGATTGCCATTTCACCGGAGGCAAAAGACGAACTGATCGGTATACTTGAAAAGAATGGGCTGGGTGGATTCATCACCCCACTCGGACAGATGAAAGCAAAAGGAGAAAAAGCAGTAGTTATCCTTCCTTAATTTTTCGCTGCAGAAAAATCTCCGCCAGCATACAACGTACACTGCCGCCTTCCACCTGTTCAATGGTGGGGACAGCAACGGGTATCAGTGTTGCAAAACTTTGTAGCTGTTGTATCTGGTCCGGACGTAGTGCACTCATTGCCGTCTCGCTGAGCACGATCAGCGATTCTCCTTTTTTGTTTTTGATCTCGAGCATATTGCCTGCAAATGCATAAAGCTGGTCGCGGGTAATGGGGATGATGGTATGACCTGTTGATTCCAGTAATTGTTTCACCGCAATGAGCTCCCATTCTTCTTCGATCGCCTCTTCACAAAGCACGGCAAATTTTTCGCCCAGGGCCATCACCACATTGGTATGATAGATCGGGTGGCCCTCCTTGTCGGTGGCCAGGAAAACAATGGCCTGAAATCCGTTGGCAGAAGCAAATTTTTCCAGGACCGATAAATTTGTACGCTCCGATATCGCCGCGTAGATCATTTCATGATCATAGTCGATAACCATACTCCCTGTGCCTTCAAGGAAACGCCCTTCCGCCTCAAACTCACTCCAGTCCTGTACATCAGTCACCACATAATCCCGGACAATCTGATCAATCAATTCATCCCTTTTCTCTGTACGCCGGTTGGGGGCATACATGGGATAAATAAATATTTTTCCATCAGGCGAGGTGCTGATCCAATTATTGGGAAATACGGCATCGGGCTTGGGTGGCTCCTTGCTGTCTTCCAGTACCAGCAGTTCCACGTCATGGCTACGCAACAAATCCACCATCGCATCAAATTCAGTCAGGGCTTTTTGTTGCAGTGTATTACGGTCCAGTCCGGGATGGTGCTGGAAGAAATTATTGGCGGCCGTTTCATCATTATAGCCAAAAGCGGCCGGCCTTACCATTAATAAAGTAGAAGCGACAGGCAAATGATTGGTTTAAAATTTTTGAAACTTTACCATCGTGACACGGGGAGTACAACTCCCGCTGAGAATTTGTTTTACAACAAATGTGTAGGTATTCCCCACTACAATACTGTCCTTTTTAATCTGTTCGGCAAAAAGTGGTCCGCCATTCAGCCTTTCTGAATAGATGGTGTCTGTCTTATCCGATGAGTTGATCCCGGCCTCGAGCTCCAGCCAGGCATTATACCGTACACTATCATGGGTTTCCAGGTAAATCAGTTTTGCCGGGTAAATGGTATCCTTATAGTTACAAGGGCCTCCATCCACTATCGTCGACCCGTTATTACAGGCAATCAGGCTCAAAGCGCATATGGATAATAGCCATTTCATACTATTGAAGTTAAATCAATCCGTCAATCTTTTTGGCCAGTTGATGATCTTTCTCCGTCACCACATCCCCCGCATCATGCGTACTCAGCCAGATCTCCACCGTATTCCACACATTGGTCCAAAACGGATGATGGTCCATCTTCTCGGCTTCAAGTGCTACCCGGGTCATAAAAGCAAAAGCTTCACTGAAGTTGCTGAACTGGAATTTGCGGTAGAGTTTGTTGTCAGTATGAGTCCACATGGAGAAGAGTTAAAAAATGAGTAATCAATAATGAGTAATGAGTAAAGATCGAAAAGAATAAACAGAAAGAAATATTCCAAAAGCGGGAAGTTCAGGAAAATAGTTCTGTGCGATCAGCTACTCATTACTGATTACTCATTACTAATCCTTTACTTAGAACTGTCTGTTCCGGATTAAAAAACAAGATTTTCTTTATTCTTTATTTGCTC
>CAUJFR010000139.1 GCA_963169885.1 Bacteroidota bacterium | reverse complement strand
GTATTCCGTTTACTGCCGGCCAACGGGGTGTTTGAGACAACAAAAGATGCGGTACAGCTCTGCATCAGCCTCATCGGGATCATGGCCTTGTTCCTGGGTTTTATGAATATTGCTGAACGGGCAGGGGGGATCCGATTTCTGTCAAGGATCATTGGTCCGTTTTTCTCCCGGATTTTTCCGGAAGTACCCCGGGAGCATCCGTCGATGGGACATATGGTGATGAATTTTTCGGCCAATCTGTTGGGACTGGATAATGCCGCCACCCCGTTTGGAATAAAGGCCATGGAAAGTCTGCAGGAGCTGAATCCGGATAAAAGCAAGGCCACCAATGCGCAGCTGATGTTTTTGTGCCTGCATGCTTCAGGACTTACATTGATCCCCACCATTATTATTGCAGACCGGGTGGCATTAAGATCTGCCCATCCTACTGATATTTTTATTCCCTGTATGATTGCCACATTCGCGGCTACCATTGCGGCCATGACCATTGTATCCATCCGTCAGCGGATCCGTTTATTTCAACCGGTCATTCTGTTCTGGGTATTGGGTATTACAGCGGCCATCATGGCCATTATTTTGTATATACGGACAATGGATGCAAAAGGGGTGCAGTTATTTTCGACCAGTCTCAGTAATGGGATTATCCTGCTGATTTTTCTGTTGATTCTGGCGGGGGCAGTTTATAAAAAGACACCCGTTTTTGATTCGTTTGTAGATGGCGCCAAGGGTGGTTTTGAAACAGCAGTAAGGATCATTCCATATCTCGTGGGATTGCTGGTTGCGATCAGTCTGTTGCGCAACAGCGGCGCATTTGAGTATGTGATGGATGCATTGAAATCATTGTTTGTCTGGTTTGGCGGAGATACCCGGGTGGTGGATGCATTGCCAACGGCAATCATCAAACCACTCAGTGGGAGTGGGGCAAGGGCGATGATGATTGATACTTTAAATGCGCAAGGGGTTGATTCCTTTGCGGGTAACCTGGCTTCTGTATTCCGCGGTTCATCGGATACGACTTTCTACATTATTGCCGTATATTTTGGCGCGGTGGGGATTAAAAATACCCGGTATGCGGTCAGTACCATGTTGCTGGCAGATCTGGTTGGAATTATTACTGCCATATCGGTTTCCTATCTCTTTTTCGGATAAGTGCTGAATGGTGATTCCTTAATCAAAAAAAAGAGAAGGCTGACAGGTAACTGTCAGCCTTCTCTTTTTTTTCAGTACCAGCATCAGTTATTCGGGAAAACCGAAAGTGTTCTGACTGTTGCGTTGGTGGAAGTGGTTGCCCTGAAACCGCCACGGAAAACAAGTGTATAGCTCCTTTTTTCAGTGGGCGTCAGAATGGCCCTGATATCGGTCCATGTTCCTGGTGCTGGTGTAGGTACAAGATTCTGGAGATTAGTACCTGTACCGGTCGGACGTACATAAAAGGTATCCGTTACACCCGATGCGTAGGGAATATAAGCCGTTACATCTGTAACTGCCACATTAGTGAAAATGGTTTGCTGTCTTTTCTGTGAATAGATGTCAACAGCAGGCGTAACACCCGGATTGTAAATAAAATTGGCGAAACGAATACGGGCGGTTGTATCATCCGGAATAACGATACTTGTTTCGACCGTTTTTTGTTTAGCAGCCGTTGTGGTATCATACATGAAAATGGTATAATTCCGGGCTGACTGCAGGTTTTGTGCAAAGGACATCTGCGCCTGGGTGGTAGCGGTTAATGTATCCCGGATCAGGAATGATTGCTGGCCTATCGGTACGGCAAAGCCATACCCGGTACCCGGAAATACACCTCCAAAAGCAATGGCAGCACCATTAAGCGGTTTGGAATTCACGTAAATATAATTACGGGTAGCTCCAACGGTACCGTTGTAAAGCTGCAGCAGACTGCTGCCGCTGAAATCGCGTTGCTGGGTCACCTTTTCATCAAAGGTCTTGGTACAGGAAGCTGCAGCAGTGGCCATCGCCACTACGGTGATTCCTGTTTTTATTTTATTGATCAGTTTCATACTTATCTGTTTAGTCATTTAAGATTAGGGTTGAGAGAACCATTGCTCTTTTGTATGATAATCAAGCTGGCGACCGCCAACCAGATCCAGGGCTGCGATATTATACAGGAATTCTGAATTATACCTCGGTCTGCAGCGATAAGGCCATTTCCCATTATTATTCGGGTACAGGTCTGAGCCGGTAGGCAGGGTAAAGTCAGCGTATACCTGGTTGCCGGTAACCGGATCCAGGTCAGTATAATGGTACCTTCTCAGATCTACCCAGGTGATCTGCATACCAAAACCATACTGCGAAATATACTTTTGCAGCATGATATGAGAGAGGGTCAGGTTATTGGCGGTTGGAACAATAGTGGAACTGGCCAGGTAAGCGGCTTTGGCAGCCGGCGTCATCTGCAGGGCAGACGGTATCACATTCTGATATTCAGGGGTCCCGGTCAGCATATCAAAGCTCAGATTAATTCCACTCGTATAAGCCGTTAAAGCGGAGGCTTTATCTCCTTTATACCAGAACGCTTCTGCACGCATAAATGCGACTTCGGCAGCGGTAATAATCGGGTAAGGAGCCCCATTCTGGAATATATAACGTCCATCAGTGGCTGCAGTAGAAGTAGAACTGAATATTCCTCCCCAGAAATTCCTCGGTTGATCATTCGTAGATAAACCATCTGTTCCTTTTACCAGTCGTACCCCTTTATAGGTCCCATTGGTATTTTCGCGGATAATATAAGGAGCACGGGGATCAAACACACCAGCAAACATAGAGCCGGCTCCAGACATCAGATCAGCAATAAACCGGGTCTGTCGCAATAAACCAGCATTATTTCTTAATTGACCATAAAAATTGGAAGTGCCGGATATACCAGAATTGGCAAATTTGGCAACTGCGTTATCCGCGTTGTTTGTAATAGCAAGTGCAGTATAGGCGATTACAGAATCCGCCATGTCCGTTGTATAATTAGCCTTATTGGTCAGGTGGAAAGACCGGGCCAGTACCGCATAAACAAATTTCTTCCATTTGTTTACATCACCGCCATTGAAATACTGATCTCCGAGAGCGAGATTGGTCTGGCTTACAGCGCCATCGGTCCGGTTGAGATTAACGAGGGCGAGATGGCATTGCCGGCGAACTTCCGCAAACATTTCTTCCTGGGAATCATAATCAAAAACCAGGCGGTTAGGATCGAAAGCCTGTTTCAGGATTGCTTCACCGTATGAAGTAGTGAGTGTGTACCAACTCCAGGCCCGGATGGCATGTCCGACACCTACATAGTCCCATTTTTCTTCTTCGGCTGCCCAATCGATCATCCGGCCAAGATTCTGCCCCATGCCATAGTAATGCATGGCCCAAACTGAACCAAAAAGATCACTGGCACCTGTAGCACCACTTAAGCGGTCATACTGGTAGTTAGTGCTGTTTGTTGCCCAGAAATTTACATACCGGCCAATATATAAACCGTCATAAGCTGTTCCATAGGAGCTTCCCTGAGCGGAAGAACTGCCTACCATATTGCCAATGATACCCGGTAACAGTGTTTCAACCGGAACACGGGTGGTCGCATTGGGGTTTAAAAAGGCGTCGTCAATCTTTTTGCTGCAGGATCCCAGCATCACAATCGCTGAGACCAGGAAACTGATTTTTATAATGGTTTGTTTCATATTTTAATTATTTAATGATTATCAGAATGATGCACGCAAACCAAAGTTTACAGTAAGTGCGGCTGGTAATGTACCATAGTCAAATCCAAAAGCACCCACACCACGGCTACCAGAAGTATTTCCATTCACCATCGGGTCAGCACCACTGTAGTTGGTCAGCAGGAACAAATCGTTTGCTGTACAGAAAGCACTGATATTTTTGATTCCTTTGATGAAATTGCTGGAAAATGTATAACTCAGGCTGATGTCACGCATCCGGAACCAGTTTACATTTTTCTCGATAAAGGCCTCTTCCGGCATAGTGGTATAATAATCCTGCTGGAAATACGGGTTGATGACAATCGTATTCGCAGTCGGGGTAGCACTGTTTTGTAAACCATCGTTCAGTACACCTTCAATCACACGGGGCTGCATGCGGTCGGCAGTCAGTTTGCTGCGGCCGGTACGGGTTAGGAACATATTGTTGCCGTTGAAGATATCACCGCCAACTTTCAGATCCCACAGCATACTGAGTCTCCATTTCTTCCAGGTAAAATTATTCAGCCAACCCAGGGTGAAATCAGGATTACGATCTCCGCGAACTCTGAATGTGGCATCCACCACCGGAATACCATTCAGAGGATTGATCAGGATTTGTCCGGCTGTATTCCGGGCATATCCATAGGCTGTAATAGTGGTAGTGGCACCGCCAAGCACCAGACCTCCGCGGGCATTACCATAAAGCCAGGTATCAGCGATATAGTATTCAGCTACATTGCGTGGCATGTCTTCCACTTTGTTCCACATCTTATTAAAGTTGATCCGGGTGTTCCATTTCAGTGGTTTCTTCTTGACGATATCAAAAGAAAGCGCCACTTCCACTCCCTGGTTACGGGTACTGGCTGCGTTTTGGGTATTCAGTACAAAACCGGTACCATAACTTAAACGGAAGGCGTTAATGATCTGACCTTTGTTTAAGGTATTGTAATAAGTCATATCCAGGTTCAGCCTGCTGTTAAACAGCCGGAATTCAGTTCCGAGTTCATAGGTTTTCTGACGCTCTGGTTCCAGATCAGCATTGTTGTTGAAGAAACCATAAGAAAAGCCACCTCCACTGGCGAAATTGTTCACAAAAACAGATTGGGTGGAATAAGGCGGATTTAAACGGGCCGTACCTGCCAGTGAAGTCCGTAATTTCCAGTAGCTCAGAATACTTCCCTTCTTAAGTGAAGGAATGATATCGCTCAGGATAAGACTGAGGCTTCCTCCCGGATAATTATATTTCCGGTTTTTTTCCGGAAGGGTAGAGGCTTCTTCAAACCGATGCGTGTAGGAGAAGAAGGCCACATTTTTATAACTGAGGGCTACTTCACCAAAGTAGGCAAACTGACGAAGAATGCTCTGATTATAGCGCCCTGCATTGTTCTGCAGGAGCCGTTGCCTGGTATTAACACGGGTTACTGAACTATCCATATAGTCGCCCATCAGTGTCTGCAGTTCACTGTCTGTAATAACATTACCGTTTTTATACATCCGGCCATCCGTCTGTACATTATCAACAATATTAGTACCATAGATGGAGAACATCTGCGTCTCATAATCCTGCCACATGGTTCCGGCCATTACTTTGATTTCGGTATTTTTCCCGAGTTTCTTTTTGGCGGTGGTGGTGATGGTATGATTGTAGCCATAATATTTACGCCAGTAATTATCCAGTGTACCGCCGGTGGCAGCTGATAAATAATAGGATTGAGGGTGATAAAACTGATAGCCGCTCATTTTATAGGTATCATAACCAAAACGGCCATTAATACTTAACCAGCTAACCGGATTATAATTGATACCCATGGTATAGGTCATACGATCGGTCTGATCATAAGCCCGGTTCTTTTTCACATTAAATAATGGATTGTCATAATCGGCATTGGGATTGGAATTAAAAAGTCCAAGTTTATCACCATTCGGGTCTTCAAAATTCCGGATATCATCCGTTCCGGGCCAGATCAGCAGACTCAACAGGTAACCACCTGCACTGCGGAGTACTTTATTGTTATCCGTATTGGTATACGAGAAGGAAGGAGACAGTTCCAGTTTTCCTTTCAGCAATTTGGTAGTATTGGAAATGCGGAAAGTGATCCGTTTGTAATCATTCTCCGGCACCACACCTTTCTGGTTGAAGTAACTGCCCGATACCCTGAATTTGGATTCTCCGACACCAAAATCAGCTCCCAGGTTATGCGTTTGTGATGTACCAGTACGGAAGAAGGCTTCTTTATTATCAAAAAGCTGGGTGCCTGCTTCATATTTTGGTCCAAAATAACTGTACACATTGGCGGCAGTTCCGTTTGTCCCGTTTACATATTCATCCAGTGTTTCCGGCCAGCGGGTTACTTTCTGAATCCGGAAATTATTATCATATTGAAGGCCAAACTTATTGGTCTTGGCTTTACGGGTAGTGATTACAATCGCACCAGAACTAGCCTGGCTACCATAAAGGGCTGTTGCTTCAGGACCTTTTAATACAGTAACTGTTTCAATATCGCTGGGGTTAAGGTCAGCGATCCTGTTCTGGTAATCGGTATTCCGGTTAGGCCGGTCAGAAGCCAGACCAATATCCTGTCCGCCACCTGATGTTTCATTGACGGTGGAGTTATCCAGCACCACCCCATCCACAATAAACAATGGCTGGTTACTCAGTGAAAGCGAATTATACCCACGTAATACAATAGACGTGGAGGCACCAGCTGTACCAGATGTGGGGTCAATCGTTAAACCGGCAACACGTCCACCCAGACTGTTCAGGAAGTTTTCCCGTTGGGTTTCCTGGATCTCAGCTCCATCCACTTTCTGGATGGAATAACCGAGCGATCGGGGACTACGCTTGATATCCATCGCCGTAACCACCACTTCACCCAT
>CAUJFR010000138.1 GCA_963169885.1 Bacteroidota bacterium | reverse complement strand
ACTAAGGGGGGCAATTTCCCTACATTTGCAACTCATTTATTACCGCTGTAACCGTGAAGCCAGTTATCCATAATTTCAATGCAGGACCCTCTGTATTACCCCGGGAAGTTTTTGAAGAAGCCAGTAAAGCCATTCTGAATTTTAATGATACCGGTTTATCGATCCTCGAGATCGGTCATCGTACTTCCCTGTTTCAACCCGTCATGGATGAAGCAAGATCCCTGGTAAAAGAATTAATGCAGCTGGGCGATAAACACGAAGTACTCTTCCTGCATGGTGGTGCTACCACACAATTCATGCAGGTGCCGATGAACCTGCTGAATGAAAATGATATTGCTTCCTATACCGAAACAGGTACCTGGGCCGGAAAAGCCATCAAAGAAGCCAAGCTTTACGGACACGTCGAGATTGCGGGTTCCACTAAAACAGACAATTATTGCAGTATACCGGATGAACTGAGCGTTTCCCCTACCGCCGCTTACCTGCATATCACCACCAATGAAACCATTGCCGGCACCCAGTGGCAGGCGATTCCTTATGATTGCGGCGTACCACTGGTAGCGGATATGAGCAGTGATATCCTCAGTCGCCAGCTGGATTTTAACCGCTTCGACCTGATCTATGCCGGAGCCCAGAAAAATATGGGTGCTGCCGGTGTAAACCTGGTCGTGGTGAATAAAGAAATTCTCGGAAAAGTGGATCGTACCATCCCAACCATACTCGACTACCGCAATCATATTTCAGAAGGCAGTATGCTGAATACCCCGCCGGTTTTTGCTGTGTATGTGGTACTCCTCACGCTCCGCTGGCTGAAAGCAAAAGGCGGAGTGGCTGCTATTGAAAAACTGAATGATGAAAAAGCAACACTTTTCTATAATACACTCGATTCTTTACCGGTGTTTCGTGGACCGGTTGCCAAACAGGACCGCAGCCGGATGAACGCGGTATTTGTGATGGAAAACCCGGCACTCGAAAATGAATTTATGGAACTGTGCAAAAAAGAAAATATGATCGGCATCAAAGGGCACCGCAGTGTGGGTGGCTTCCGGGTGTCGATGTATAATGCACTGACCATCGACAGTGTGAAAGCACTGACCGACCTCATGAAAGATTTCGCAACAAAAAAAGGATAGTCCCCATGGCCGTTATCAAACCATTTAACGCATTAAGACCGCAGCAACAATTATCACAACAGGTCGCTTCCCGTCCTTATGATGTACTGAACAGTGAAGAAGCACGCACCGAAGCAGCAGGCAACCCGTTCTCTTTTCTGCATATCACCAAATCAGAGATTGATCTGCCCCCGGGGATTGATATCCATAGCCAGGATGTATACGATAAGGCCAAAGAAAATCTCAACCAGTTTATCGGTAACGGAATTGTATTTGGAGAAGAACATCCCTGCTACTATATCTACCAGCTGGTCATGAAGGGCCGCAGCCAGACCGGCCTGGTATGTGTGTCCTCCGTAGATGATTATTTCAAAGACGTGATTAAAAAACACGAGTTCACCCGTCCGGAGAAAGAGAAAGACCGGATCGATCATATGCGTACCATCCGGGCTCAGACCGGAAATGTATTCCTCGCTTACAGGGATGTGGACGCGGTAAACCGCCTGATCCACGACTGGCAATCGGATCATCAGCCGGTATATAATTTCACCGCTGCTGATGGGATACAACATGCCATCTGGGTGGTAAATGAACAATCCGCGATCGATGCTATTACAACAGAGTTTGCGCAAAACGTTCCCTGCACCTATATTGCCGATGGACACCATCGCGCTGCATCTGCAGCCAAAGTAAGCAAGGCACTTCCAGACAGTACCGATGCCGGTTATTTTCTGACTACAATTTTTCCAGCCAGTCAACTGGCCATCCTGGATTATAACCGCGTGGTCAAAGATCTCAATGGTCTTACCCCGGCCAAATTTCTCGGATCACTGCAGGATGATTTTTATATCACGCATAGTCCGGAAGCCGTTAAGCCTTCCCAATTACACGAATTTGGCCTATACCTGGATGGCAAATGGTATATCCTGAGCTCACGAAAAGGTACCTGGACCGAAGATCCGATCGGGGTGCTGGATGTAACGATCCTTTCGCATAATATACTTGATAAGATTCTGGATATAAAAGACCAGCGTACTGATAAACGGATTGATTTTGTTGGAGGGATCCGTGGGTTGAAAGAACTGGAAAAAAGAGTGGATAGTGGTGAAATGAAAGCCGCTATCAGTCTGTACCCGGTTACGATCGAACAACTATTCACCATTGCCGACAGTGGCAATGTAATGCCTCCCAAGAGTACCTGGTTTGAACCAAAACTGAGAGACGGGCTGCTGACCCACCTGATCTGACCGGTTAAACGCTGAAATATTTGTTATTTTGCAACAGAGACGTCGGTTAGTACGTCTCTGTTTGTTTAATTTGCACCATGATCCAACGAATTTTACTCCTGCTTGCTTTATCCTTTTCCCTGGTTACTTCCGCCCAACCGGAGGAAGTGAAGAAAATGCATGAAACCGCCAAAGCCTTTATGCGCACCGGTGATTTTGACAATGCCATTATCGTCCTGACCCGGGAACTGCAGAAGGATAGTAAAAACCTTGAAATGCAAAATGATCTCGTAATGAGTTATTACCTGAAGCGGGATTA
Organism: Bacteroidota bacterium; assembly: GCA_963169885.1. Lineage (GTDB taxonomy): Bacteria > Bacteroidota > Bacteroidia > Chitinophagales > Chitinophagaceae > JJ008. The sequence goes on along the minus strand of CAUJFR010000138.1, from coordinate 555 downwards.
CAGTAAAGCCATGGAAGGGGCAAAAGAACTAATCAGCCGGGATGATGCGGATGTGGTGAGCTTCCAGATTGCCGGGACTGTGTACAAGGCCCTGGAAGAAGTGAAGGATTGCGATAAGATGTATAAGAAAGCACTGAAAAAATTCCCCAAAAGCGGCCCGCTCTACAGCGAGTATGGCGAACTGCTGTGGTCGGCCAAAGACATGCTGGCCATCCGTCAGTGGGAAGAAGGAATAAAAAACGATCCTGGATATAGCGGAAATTACTACAATGCTGCCCTGTTTTATTTTTATACCAAAGACAAAGTCTGGAGCCTGATCTACGGGGAAATCTTTGTCAATATGGAAAGTCTGAGCGAGCGCGGTGCCTCCATGAAAGGGTTGTTGTTGCAGGGTTATAAGGAAAAATTATTTGCGGATGCGGATATCCTGAAAGGTGAAGAGAAAAATAGAAGTGAATTTGCCAAAGCCTTTCTGCAGGGTATCGGCAAACAATCCTCTCTGATCAATAATGGGATCAATACCGAAACGCTGACGATGATCCGCTCCCGCTTCAT
>CAUJFR010000137.1 GCA_963169885.1 Bacteroidota bacterium | reverse complement strand
GCGGTACTGGCTAAAGTGTATGCCGGTCTGGCCACTACCGGTAATGCCGGTCCTGCCGGTGCATCGGATATACAAGGACTGGACGAAGGTTCCCAGTCGCCCTTTATCCGTGGTTTCTTTAACTGCCAGGAACTGCCTACGGATGAGGCTGTGGTATCCTGGAATGATCAGACCATTAAAGATTTCCATAATCTCAGCTGGTCCAGTTCTGACCCCTTCCTGAAAGGGATGTATGCACGCCCGATCTATAATGTAATGGTGGCCAACGAATACCTGCGTGAATCAACCGATGATAAATTAGCCGCCCGGAACATTACCGGTGCAGATGCTACCGAAATCCAATCCACCCGTGCGGAAGTACGTTTCCTGCGTGCCTTCAACTACTGGGTGATGATGGATATCTTCGGTAAATCAACCTTTATTGATGAAACCAATGTAGTGGGAACCACACTGCCCGGTGAGAAAAACCGCGCTGAACTGTTCACTTTCATTGAAACTGAAGTGAAAGCTATCGAAACCGATCTCAAAACGGTGAAGACAGCTGAATACGGAAGGGTTGATCAGGGAGCCGCCTGGGCCTTACTGGCCAGGTTGTATCTCAATGCTCAGACCTATACCGGTACAGCTAAATGGACAGAAGCTATTACTTATGCGAAAAAAGTAATTGCCGGTGGTTATTCATTACACAGCGACTACCGTCAGCTCTTTATGGCCGACAATGATAAGCGTACTAATGAGATTATCTATGCGGTGAATTGTGATGGACTGCATACCAAATCTTATGGTAACACTACCTTCTTTGTTCACGCCGCAGCCGGTGATGACTTTAATGAATTTGGTGTAGGCAGTGGCTGGTACGGTTACCGGGCAACCAAAGGACTGGCTGACCGTTTTACCGACCTCAGCGGAGCGACAGATAAGAGAGCGATGTTTACCACAACTGCTTTTGGAACATCTCCTGCACAGATCGCGATCTCTGATATCAGTGTTTTTGCCAATGGACTCCATGTAAATAAATACAGGAATATCCGTTCAGATGGCGGTGCCGTTTCTGATGTCACCCGCGATTTTGCGGATATCGATTTCCCGATCTTCCGGCTGTCTGAAATGTACCTGATCTATGCTGAAGCTGTCCTGCGTGGTGGTACTGGTGGTGATCTGACTACCGCAACCGGTTATATGAACCTGATCCGTCAGCGTGCTTTTGGCAACACTTCCGGTAATATCACATCCGGTCAGCTGGATCTCACTTTTATCCTGGATGAAAGAGCCCGTGAATTATACTGGGAAGGTCACCGTCGTACCGACCTGATCCGCTACAACCAACTGACCACTGGTACTTACCTGTGGCCATGGAAAGGTGGCATTGCCAGTGGTACTTCTGTAGACCCCAAGTACAATATTTTCCCGATTCCGGCTACCAACCGGACCGCGAATCCTAACCTGACTCAGAATCCTGGTTATTAATCTTAATAATAAAATTGCTCGATTATGAAAAGTATTTTGAAACTTCTGTTTGGCTCTCTGTTCCTGGCAGCAGATTTTTCTTCCTGCGAAAAGGATGAGAACAAAATCTACTATGAAGGAGGCACCGCCCCGGCGCTGACTGCTTCCTCCACAGCAGCCCAGGTGCTCCTGATTGCCAATAAGAACAATACGGCACTGACCCTGAACTGGACCAACCCGAATTATATGTTCTCTACCGGCGTAAGCTCTCAGGATGTAACCTACACCCTGCAGTTTGATACGGTGGGTGCCAATTTCACCAGTCCCAAGAAGTATGAAAAGGCCATCGCCAAAGAACTGAATATTACGATGACCGTAGGTGATTTAAACACGGCCTTATTGAATATGGATATGGTGGAGAATATGCCGCATAATATTGAGATAAGGGTGAAAGCCTCCCTGATCAATGGTGCCGTACCCCTGTTATCCAATGTACTTACCATCCGCATCACTCCTTACCTGGATGTGGTATATCCTGTTCCGGCCAACCTGTATATTACCGGAGCCGCCACGCCTGCCAGCTGGATGGGCGGTGGCGATCCTGAATTGCTGAGTCAGAAATTCACCAAGATCAACAGCTCTGATTTCCAGATTAATAGTCTGGCTATTACACCCGATGTTGGTTTCCTTTTTGTTCCGGTTTACGGTGATTGGGGAAATAAATACGGATTTACAGGAAATGGGCTTGAGAACAATGTAAACGGTGACAGTTTCAAACCCAATGGTAATGATATGAAATCTCCCGGGGTAGCCGGTAATTACAAAATTGTGGTAAGCTTCAAGACCGGTAAATACACAATGACCAAACTATAATTGCGGATAATAAACAACAAACAATGAAAAATATTTTTAAAATACTTGCACTGGCTGTTACTACCGTAATTATGGTTACAGCCTGTACCAAAGTAGCCGACCTGCCCTACTATGAGAATGGCAACGCGGTTACACTGACGGCCAATAAAACCGCCGTTACTGCTGTTCCTGCCGACTCACTGAACCAGGTAATTACTTTCAGCTGGACCAATCCTGATTACAAACAGGACAGTTCCCTGTACAAGTTTGTCCTGGAGATCGACTCCACCGGACGGAACTTTGCCAAAAAAGCCATGAAAGTGGTGACCGGCGTTTCCGGAACCGGACTCACTGGTAAGGAACTCAACAATATCCTGCTGAATTACGGTTTTGCCCTGGGCACACCGTATGACCTGGATATCCGCGTGATCTCCTCTTATGGCAATAACAATGAAAGCTATCAGTCAAACGTGTTGAAAATTCGGGTGACTCCTTACAACGACCCTTCTGTATTGACTACCGTGAATACCAGCGTAACTACTGCCTTGCTTACCGCTGCTCAGTTATCTAATACCTTCAACTGGTCCACTGCTTTTAATGGATATGGCGGTACGGTAACCTATACCTTACAATACGATTCCGCTACCAAAAATTTTGTGGCACCCATTGAAATTCCTGTAGGCGCCAGTCTGTATACAAAAGCACTGACGCAAGGTGAAATGAATGAAACCGCGTTGAACTCCGGCATTCCCGGTGGTACATCGGGTAAAGTGGAATACCGCGTTAAAGCAACCACCGCGCAAGGGGCTGTATCTTATTCAAATGTGGTGAATGTAACGATTCAGAGTTATGTACCCATCCTCCGGTTCTATCTGCCCGGTAGTTATCAGGCCGCAACCGGTAATGGTGGTGACTGGGATCCAGGTTCTGCGCCGGAATTGATCCGTGATCTGAGACCGGATGCCCTGAACAAATTATATTATATTTATTTATACCTGCCTGCAGGCGCTTCATTTAAAGTGACTCAGGGCCGTTCATGGGATGTTAACTACGGTGGTACTGGTGGTAATTTAGTTTTGGGTACCCCCGACAATCTTACCGTTGCAACAGCAGGTTTTTATAGAATTTCTATTGACCGTGTTAGCCTTAAATATGATATCCGCGAAGGTCGTATGGGATTTGTAGGTGGTGCAACCGGCGCAGGCTGGACGCCTCCCAATGTGTTCCCGACCTATGGTATGGGACTGGCCGCTAACAATCTGTTTGTTGGAATAACAGAATTTACCACTGGTGGCTGGAAACTGATCGATCATAATGACTGGAACAATGGTGATATCAATGTGGTGAATGCAAGAAGTTACGGATCAACAGGAGCCAGCGGAAGTACGCTGCTGGTTAATGATGCCAATATGCCCGATATTGCCACCGCCGGACGCTACCGCGTAATCTGGGATGGCCGCAACGTGGATAATATAAAATATGAAATGTATCCCGCCGCACAAATGCGGGTGGTTGGTGATGGTATGCTGGGCGTAAATGCCTGGGATCCCGGAACCAGTCCGCAAATGACCTATGCCGGCAGTGGTGTATGGACCATCACCTTAGACCTGGTTGCTGGTAAGGATATCAAATTCCTGGCTGGTGATGCCTGGGGTGCATTTGATTATGAGGATAACAGCGGCGGCAGCACGGCTACCGGTACGCCCCGTAAGATCAAATGGGAAAGTGGGGACAATTTCAAAACACCCACTGTGTCCGGAAGTTATACCATTACCCTGAATGAGTATACACAAACGGTCACTATCAACTAGAACATGAAAAATTAAATAGTATAAAACGCCGCCTTTATTAAAGGCGGCGTTTTAATTTTAGGTATATGAAAAAGAACTGGTTCTTATCCGCATCTGTACTCCTGTTATGGACAATTGTATTCTCCGGCTCCTGTAAATCCGAAAAACCCGCCCCCACCCCCAATCCGGGTATCCCCTTTGCAAAAGGAGCGGATATTGGCTGGCTCACTGAAATGGAAGCAGCCGGTAAAAAATTCTACAATGCGGCGGGAACCGAAACGGAGTGTATTGCCCTTTTAAAAAGCCTGGGGATGAACTCTATCCGTCTCCGTGTATGGGTGAATCCGGCCGGCGGCTGGAACAATGCCGCCGATGTGCTGGCCAAAGCCACCCGGGCCAAGAATGCCGGTATGCGCCTTATGATCGATTTTCATTACAGCGATACCTGGGCCGATCCCGGACAACAGGCGATTCCCGTAGCCTGGGCAGCACAGACACTGACCGAACTCCAGACTTCCGTCTATAATCATACATACGGTGTATTAGCCAATCTCAAAAACAACGGCATTGTACCCGAGTGGGTGCAGGTGGGCAATGAAACCAACAATGGGATGTTATGGCCCATGGGCAGGGCTTCTACCAGTATGAGCAATTTCGCTTCCCTGGTAAAACAGGGATACAATGCGGTGAAAGCGGTGGATCCCTCTATTAAAGTAATCCTGCATTTATCCAATGGCTATGATAACAACCTGTATCGCTGGATCTTTGACGGCATGATCAGTAATGGAGTTAGCTGGGATATCATCGGCATGTCCTTGTATCCGGAACCGATTGACTGGGCCACCCGCAACAGTCAGTGCCTGGCCAATATCAATGATATGATCAGCCGTTATGGCCGCGAAGTGATGATCACCGAAGTGGGCATGAGCTGGGATCAGGCCGATGCGTGCCGGTCTTTCATGACCGATCTGATTTCTAAATGCAAAGCCGTATCCGGCAATAAAGTGCTGGGTGTCTTTTACTGGGAACCCCAGAGCTATGGCAACTGGCAGGGCTATACCAAGGGCGCATTCGATAATTCAGGTAAGCCAACGATTGCGCTAAATGCCTTTAACTAACAACTGTACATTGGATTGTTTACTAACTTGCTCTTATGAAAAAGCAGGAACTCCTGTTATTGCTTGCACTGATTACAGTACAGGCGGTAACTGCCCAGCGTCAGCCACTGAATATGGATGCCGGCTGGAAATTCGCTTTTGGACATGCGGGTGATCCTACCCGTGATTTTAATTTCGGCATCAGTACGATCTTCTCCAAATCCGGGGCCGCCCCGAATACCGCCATCGGTCCGAGGTTTGATGATAAGAAATGGCGTAGCCTGGATCTGCCGCATGACTGGGCCGTGGAGCTGCCCTTTGTTTATAAAGATAATTTTGATGTACAGTCGCACGGTTACAAACCTGTGGGTGGCTTATTCCCCGAAACCAGTATCGGCTGGTACCGCAAACATTTTAACATAGCCGCTGCCGATTCCGGTCAGCGTTTTCAATTACAGTTTGATGGCGTGTTCCGTGATGCTGAATTTTGGCTGAATGGTTTTTACCTCGGTAATAATAAAAGTGGTTATGTGGGTGTATCGTATGATGTGACCGACTACATCAGTTATAACAAAGCGAATGTACTCGTGGTCCGGGTCAATGCCTCCCAGTACGAAGGCTGGTTTTACGAAGGGGCGGGGATCTACCGGCATGTATGGCTGAATAAATATGCGAATGTCCATATTGCCACCGATGGTCTGTTTGCCTGGTCTTCCACAAAAGGGGAGCTGTCCACGGTAAACACCGAAACCACCCTGGAGAATCATTCCACCGGAACCGCTGCATTGTCGGTGGTCAGTTATATCACAGACCGTGGGGGAAAGAAACTGGCACAGGGAAAAGAACAAGCCATCAGTCTGCCGGTCAACGGACAAATAGTGATCTGGCAATCTATGACGGTGACGAATGCCCGTAAATGGTCGCTGGAAGATCCTTATCTCTATCGCGTAGTGTCGCTGGTGAAACAAAACGGCAAAGTAATTGACAGTGTGAAACAGCGCTTCGGTATTCGTACGATCGAGATCAAACCAAATGGTCTTTTTCTCAATGGGGTCCATGTAAAACTCAAAGGCACCAATAATCACCAGGATCATGCGGGGGTGGGCAGTGCCTTACCCGATTACCTGCAGTATTACCGTATCAGTCTGTTGAAAAAAATGGGCAGCAATGCTTATCGCACCAGTCATAATGCACCAACACCCGAACTGCTCGATGCCTGTGACAGTCTGGGTATGCTGGTGATGGACGAACAACGCCAGCTCAACAGCAGTCCTGAATATATGGATCAGTTTGAACGGCTCATCAAACGCGACCGCAATCATGCCAGTGTATTTATCTGGTCCATCGGCAACGAAGAAGGCTGGATCCATACCAATAGTTATGGCAAGCGCATTGCACAGACCCTGATCGCCAAACAAAAAGAACTCGATCCATCCCGCACCAGTACCTATGCCGCTGATGTGGCCAATGTATTCAACGGGGTGAATGAAGTGATCCCTGTACGTTCTTTTAATTATCGTCAGTATGCCGTGGCCGATTATCATCGTGATCATCCCGATCAGCCGATTATCGGTACGGAGATGGGCAGTACGGTCACCACAAGAGGGCAATATGAGAAGGATACCATCCGTGGCTATGTTCCCGATCAGGATATCACGGCACCGTGGTGGGCCAGTAAGGCGGAGGAATGGTGGAGTCTGGCGGGTCCCAATGATTTCTGGCTGGGTGGTTTTATCTGGACCGGACTCGATTACCGCGGTGAACCCACGCCTTATCAATGGCCCAATATCAATTCCCATTTCGGGGTGATGGATATGTGCGGTTTTCCGAAGAATATTTATTACTACTATAAAAGCTGGTGGACGGATGAGGATGTGCTGCATATTTCCCCGCATTGGAACTGGCGCGATAAAGCCCCGGGCTGGAATAAAAAGCAGGGCGATCCGGTTGAGGTGTGGGTAAATACCAATGCCGACAATGTGGAGTTATTCCTGAATGGGAAGAGCCTCGGTAAAAAGGATATGCCGCGCAACAGTCACCTGAAATGGACGGTGAACTACGAACCCGGCAAACTCGAAGCGGTGGCCTATAAGAA
>CAUJFR010000136.1 GCA_963169885.1 Bacteroidota bacterium | reverse complement strand
GGATATATTTTAAAAAATTTCCTGCATAACAACGCTGGTTACGCGATTGCATTTGCCGGTGTGTTACTCCTGATTGCCGCAATACTGACCTTGCGGATACAGGCCGATGATAAACCGGTGAGCGGGGAAGTAAATTTCTCTGCGGGTCATTAAAAAATGAGGTATGAAAAAAAACCAATTCAATCTTGTTTTCTTTTTTCTATTCATTGCAGTTGCTTCCTGCAAACTCATGCCCAAAGAGAAGGAAGAGCCAAAAAAAGACGAAGTAAAAAAAACCTGGTGGAAGGAAGCCACCGTATACCAGATCTATCCCCGGAGTTTTCAGGACAGTGACGGAGATGGGGTAGGTGATCTCAAAGGCATTACTTCAAGACTGGATTATATCAAAAGTCTGGGCATTGACGCGGTATGGCTGAATCCGATTTATGCTTCTCCCAACAAGGACAATGGCTATGATATCAGTGATTATGAAAATATTCAACCGCAGTATGGCAGCATGACTGATTTTGATACCTTATTAAATGGCTTTCATAACCGCGGTATCAAAGTGATGATGGATTTGGTGCTGAATCATTGCAGTGATGAACATAAATGGTTCCTGGAAGCAAAAAAATCACGCAACAGTCCTTACTATAATTATTTCCATTGGTGGCCGGCCGAAAAAGGGGAACCGCCTTACCGGTTCAGCATCTTTGATGAGAAAGGGTATGGATGGGAATTCAATAAGGCAACGAATTCTTATTACCTGCACTACTTCGGCGATTTCCAGCCGGACCTGAACTGGGAGAATCCGCAACTGCGGCAGGATATTTATAAAATGATGCGCTTCTGGTGCGATAAAGGCGTGGATGGTTTCCGGATGGATGCACTGGCCTTTATTTCCAAAGACACTACCTGGCCCGCGCAATTACCGGATGAATACAAGGGCAGCTGGCCCATGTACTATGCCAGTGGTCCGCACCTCCACGATTATATCCAGGAAATGAATAAGGAAGTATTGAGCAAATACAACCTCGCTACGGTGGCCGAGGCATTTGGCGATATTCCGCGGGTGAAGAAATTCGTAGATGAAGACCGGAAGGAACTGAATATGGCCTATCACTTTGAAGCGATTGATTTTGGCTATTTACCCGGCGAATACAAAATGTCCGATCCCAATGGCTATGATTTTGCCCAATGGAAACAGGTCTATACCAAATGGGACAGTGCCTTTACCGACAAAGGCTGGGGTACGCTGTACCTGGCCAATCATGATCAGCCACGGATGCTGACCCGCTGGGGCAATGACAGTCCGGAGTACCGTGATTACTCCTCTACGTTACTGACCACGTTTATCCTCAGTATGCGCGCCACCGCTTTCTATTATTTCGGGGATGAGATCGGGATGAGCAATATCAAATTTGACCGGGTGGAGCAATACAATGATGTGGAACTGCTCACGAACTACGAACAGGTAAAAGCAAAGGGCGGTGATCTCAAACGTTTTCTCGAAGGCATGAAGATCTCCAGCCGTGATAATGGCCGCACCCCGATGCAATGGGATACCACCTTGAATGCAGGTTTTGGCAGCGGTACACCCTGGTTACCAGTAAACGGAAATTATACTACTGTAAATGTGGCCGCCCAGGAGAAAGATCCTAACAGTTGCCTGAATTATTTCAGGGCTATGCAAAAACTCCGGAAGGAAAATGAAGTCCTGGTGTATGGGAAGTATTCGTTACTTGATAAAGACAATCCGGCGGTATTCGCTTATACCCGGGAGTGGAAAGGAAAAAAGTGGCTGGTATTGCTGAACTTTAAGGATAAAACAACTACGGTGAACACCGGGTTTGATCTGTCCAAAGCAATGGTAAAAATGCATAATTATACAACGGTATCCACCAATGGAACACTTAAGCCCTATGAAGCGGTGATCTATGAACTGTAAAACGGATAAACATGAATAAAAAGATTATTACCTGGTCAATCGCGGTGGGTTTAGGCGGACTGTTGTTTGGTATGGACGTGGCGGTTATATCCGGTGCGGAAAAAACGATACAGCAATTATGGGGACTGAGCGACTGGGTGCATGGGGTGGCGATTGCCATGGCTTTATTTGGTACCAGTATCGGGGCCATGTTTGGCAATATTCCGGCCAACCGGATCGGGCGTAAAAAATCACTGATCTGGATCGGTGTGTTGTTTTTTGTGTCGTCCGTTGGAGCCGCCCTGGCGCCTGAAGTGATCAGCTTTATGTTCTTCCGGTTTCTCAGCGGATTGAGTATCGGTGCATCTTCCGTAGTGGCACCGGTTTATATTTCTGAAATTGCACCGGCAAAATACCGGGGACGGCTCGTGATTTCTTTCCAGATGAATATTGTGGCCGGTATCCTGCTGGCCTATCTTTCCAATTATTTGTTGCAAGGGGTAGGCGGTGAAAATGACTGGCGCTGGATGCTGGGCATTGTGGCCTTTCCCTCCCTGCTTTTCTCATTGTTTATGCTGTCAGTACCGGAAACACCTAGGTGGCTGCTCCTTTTTAAAAATGATGAGGCTCATGCAAGGGAAGTATTATCCATCACAGAGGATGATCCGGACAAGACCATTCGCGAACTCAAAGCCGCTTCCACACAACGCAGTGAACCCTTGTTCAATAAAAAATTTTATAAACCCTTACTCCTCGCTTTTCTGCTGGCCACTTTCAATCAGTTGTCCGGCATCAATGCTATTATCTATTTCGCCCCCCGGGTATTTGAAATGGCCCATATTGAAAAAAGCAGTGCCTTTTTAAGTACTGTGGGTATCGGGGTTGTCAATCTCTTCTTTACGGTATTGGGCTGGTCCCTGATCGATAAATTCGGTCGCCGCACCCTGATGTTCATCGGTTCACTGGGTTATATCATTTCTCTGTCATTGATTGCCTGGTCGTTTCACACCGGATCGGGCTCCTATATCGTGTATTATGTTTTTCTTTTTATCGCGGCGCATGCGGTAGGACAGGGAGCTGTGATCTGGGTCTTTATATCCGAGATATTTCCTAATTCAGTGCGTGCGGCCGGTACTTCTTTTGGCAGCCTTACGCATTGGGCCTGGGCCACTATTATCACCCTGGTCTTTCCCTCCTTTGCGGGTAATCCGGATATTGGCGGGGCTAAGATCTTTGCCTTCTTTGCAGTTATGATGGTGCTCCAGTTGTTATACGTATGGAAAATGATGCCCGAAACCAAAGGAATAGCCCTCGAGGATATGGATAAAACAACCGTATTACATGTATGAGTAAAATACTTTGCATCGGCGAAGCGCTGATTGATATGATCTGCACCGATAAAGGCCGTTCCTTGAAGGATGGAGAGAGTTTCTTAAAAAAACCCGGCGGCGCTCCCACCAATGTGGCAGCAGCTATCGCAGCCCTGGGCGGACAGGTAGAACTGGCGGCTAAAGTGGGTGTGGATCCATTTGGCCAGCACCTCGTGGAAGTCATGAAGGACTTCGGTGTTGATACCCGGTATATGTTGCGGGATACGAATCATTTTACCACATTCGCGTTTGTATCGCTGATGGAGAATGGCGAGCGTGATTTTTATTTTAACCGTGGTGCTGATGGTCACCTGAGTAAAGCGGATATCGAGCTGATCGACCTTGATCAGACCAGCCTGATCCATTTTGGTTCAGCCACTGGTTTTCTGCCCGGACCTTTGCAGACCGCCTACCGGTATTTATTGCAACAGGCACGTGCGCGGAATATCTATGTTAGTTTTGATCCGAATTACCGCCACCTCTTATTCAGGGATAATACTGCTTCATTTGTGGAACAGAGCTGGTACTTTCTGACACAATGTGATTTCTTTAAAGTGAGTGATGAGGAAGCCCTGCTCCTGACCGGGGCGGACACCCTGGAAGATGCCGCGCAGCAATTGCTGGAAAAAACAAAAGCTGTGTTTGCCATTACCCTGGGAAAAGAGGGCACCCTGCTGGGACGGGATGGTAAAACCAGTATCATTAGTAGTATTGCCATAAATCCCGTTGATACCACCGGAGCCGGTGACGCTTTTGTAGGGGCGGTGCTTTATCAGCTGACACAGAAAGCAGGGCAGGAACACAACCAGGAAGAGTGGGAGCAGGTAATTGGTAATGCCAACAAAGCCGGGGCCAGAACTTGTGAATACCTGGGGGCCATGGAAGCATTCAAACATTTGAACAACGATATTTTTAAATAACCAACGAGCGTGTATAACCACCAGTTACATCAGCAGATCAATACGGTTCTGCAAAACGAACAGATCGATATCGGGGGAAAGGACAACCATTTCTTTACCCGCTTTATCGCCAATGCCACGGCGATAGATGCGCTCTTTCATGAAATATACGGACGTACTGAAAAAGGGATGGTGCATTTCGACCAGCTGATTCATCTGATTACACGTGCTTATCTGCAACGACCGGATCAATTACTGGCAAGGGATGCGCAAAAGGAAGCAAAAGGAAACTGGTTTCTGAGTAATGATTTAGCGGCCATGAGTCTTTATGTAGACCGCTTTGGTGGTAACCTGAAAGGACTCGCCGGCAAACTGGATTATTTCCAACAACTCGGGGTCAATTTCCTCCACCTGATGCCGGTCTTTGAAAGTCCGGAAGGCGAAAGTGATGGCGGTTATGCCGTATCCGATTTCCGGAAAGTGGATCAACGCTTCGGTACGCTAAGTGATCTCCGCGATCTTCAGCGTAAAATGCAGAAGGAAGGCATGTACCTGATGCTGGATATTGTGCTCAATCATACTTCCCATCATCATGAATGGGCTAAGAAGGCCAAGGCCGGAGATAAGAAATACCAGGACTATTTTTATATGTATAATAACCGGCAGCTGCCGGACCAGTTCGACCG
>CAUJFR010000135.1 GCA_963169885.1 Bacteroidota bacterium | reverse complement strand
ACAAAAAAGCCCCGGCTTGCCGGGGCTTACAAAGCATTCGTGGCGATCACATACCGCGCTTCGGAATCTCGAGTTTGATATCCCTTTTCAGCATTTCATTCCGGTTCGCCATTTCCCAGGCTGTAAAGAATACCAGTTTAGTTCTTTTTGCAAAAAGCTCATACTGTATTTTGTCAGGAGTATCGGTGGGGCGGTGATAATCGGCCTTCAGCATTCCATCATAATAGAAAATGATAGGTACTCCCTTGGCTGCAAAATTGTAATGATCGCTGCGGAAATATATACGGTTCGGATCTTTCGGATCATTGAATTTATAATCCAGTTCCATTTTTACGTATAATTTATTCATTCCTTCACTGATGACTTTCAGGTCCGAACTGATCTTATCATCACCTACCACATACACATAATTGGTGGAATCTCCCACTGTACGACTGGCATCACTGCGGCCGATCATATCAATATTGAGGTCCACGGTGGTTTTGTCCAGGGGAAAAATGGGATGGTTGCCATAATAACCGGAACCCCATAACCCTTTTTCTTCTCCGCTCACCGTCATAAATACAATACTGCGTCGCGGACCTTTCCCGGCTGCTTTGGCCTTCACAAAAGCTTCAGCGATTTCCAGTACACCTGTGGTGCCTGAACCATCATCGTCCGCCCCATAATAGATCACGGTATCACGCATGCCCAGGTGGTCGTAGTGCGCGGTAATAAATACATATTCATCTTTCAGGTCCGTGCCTTCCAGTACACCGATCACATTGGACGCAGTGGCGGTCTTTGATGTCTTCATGTATTCCAGGTCTACTTCTGCAGGGTATGCTTTAGTTGATACGGAACCTGCTTTGATTTTATCGGCCAATGTTTTACCATCTTCGCCCAGTATTTTTCCGGCTACATCCGTTGAAACAGCGAAACTGAAAATGGCCTGCGCCGCTTTATACCCGTTCATGCTCCAGTTACTGGTGGTATTCATCATCCGGGTGCGTGGGAAGCCGGTATTAATGATCATAATTGCAGCGGCACCCCTGCTCAGGGCGGCGTTCATTTTGCCCATATTACCAGCTGGTGAATTGAAGCCGGTCTGGGAGGGTTTATAATCTGCCGGACTGCCATCCATGATCATCACCAGTTTGCCGGCTACTTTGAGGTCCTTATAATCATCTCTTTTATCTCCATCACTGATACCATAACCTGCAAACACCACTTCAGAAAAGCGCATGGAAGCAGCATAGTTACTGGTCTGGGGTTGAAAGTCTTTATTGAGTTCCAGTGTGGCTCCATTCAGTTTCATGGCCGTATTGGTCATGGAGTCCATATACAAGGGATAGAATTGCCGGTAACTGCCGTTATTACCCGGCAGCAAGCCAAGTGATTTAAAATGTGCTTCTATATAATCAGCCGCCCGGTCCAGTCCCACTGAAGGAGTACCCCGGCCCTGCATTTCTTTACTGGCAATAATATAAAGGTGTTTTTTAAGGTCATCCACCGTTATAGTGGAGGCCGCTTTCACCGCGTTCTTGTCTTTTTTCTGTGCAGTGGCCAGTAAGGGAACCAACACGAAGGCACAAATAATGATTTTTTTAAACATATGGTTGTTATTGGTTTGTAGTAAGGGTAAAAATAATCCCTTCCGGGAAAGGAAGGGATAAAATATGGATGACCGGCTTTTATCAGCTGCAGGAAATCTTGTTGACCCTGGTGGCATGACGGCCTCCTTCAAAAGCGGTGGTCATAAAATGGGCGACCATTTTCTCGGCATCTCCCTCGCGTACAAAGCGGGCCGGGATGCAAATCACATTGGCGTTATTATGTGCCCTTGATAACTGGGCCAGTTCTTCTCCCCAGCAAATCGCGGCCCGGATGCCCTGGTGTTTGTTGGCCGTGATAGCCACGCCATTGGCGCTGCCACAGATCAGGATACCAAATGCCGCTTCACCGCTTTCAACAGCTGAAGCAACCGGGTGTGCAAAATCCGGATAATCCACCGAGTCGGCACTATGTGTTCCAAAATCTGTAAAGGGCAACCCTTTTCCTTCCAGGAAAGAAATCAGTTGTTCTTTGTATTTAAACCCGGCATGATCACTGCCGATGGCGATAGGTTTGTGCAGATCAAAGGGAGAATGCATAAGAAGAAGTTGAATAAAAGATGAAATAGTTACTGCCCGGTAAAGTTACGAATCTATATACAAAGTACGAGGTACGAAGTACGAAGTACGGAAAGCAGAAAGAGTCTTATATTATTGAAATAATTTAAAGCAGGTAAAGGCTCTATTCTTACAGATTTTTCCTGTCAGTAGGGGCTGTTGACTCCCGACTACTAACTACGAACTAGCATCTAGCTCCATTCCTTCGCCACTTTCTCCTGCTGCTTATTGATTCTTGCAGCCACCATGATACTGGCTTCGAAGAGCAGGTAAAGCGGAATGGTAACAATGGTGAGGCTGAATGGATCGGTGGAAGGAGTGATAATTGCAGCCGCAATAACGATAATCACAAATGCATGCCGGCGGTATTTGCGGAGGAATTTGGCCGTAACAATACCGATACGGGCCAGTACCATGACCAGCAACGGCATTTGAAAAAGCACACCGATGCCCACAGTAGTATAGATCAGGTTCTCCAGGTAATCAGAGAAAGAAGGCATGATCACGATCTGCGAACTAAGTTTGAAGTTGAAATAGAAATTCACCATGAACGGGGTGAGGATGAAATAACCAAATGCCACTCCGGAAAAGAATAACATAGATACCCAGAAAATAACCCCCCTTGTTTTTTTCAGTTCTTTCTCGGATAAAGCGGGTCTGACAAAGCGCCAGAATTCCCAGAAGATATAAGGGAAGGCAATTACAAAACCGCCCATAAATCCGAGGGTGAAATAGGCCAGGAACTGACCGGTCATGGTATTCTCCAGGAATTTGGCATCAATGCCGGGAAAACAAAGAGCATCCCCGATCCCGATACTTTTACCCATGGAACAGAGCCATTGGGCAGATACGAAATCAGCCCGGGTGGGCGCCATCAGCACATCTTCCACAACCTCCTTTGAAAAGATCATTACCCCAATGGCACAGATCACTACGGCAATCACCGACCGCACCAGGTGCCAGCGCAATTCCTCCAGGTGGTCGATAAAAGTCATCTCTCCCTGGGTTTCCGTCTTCCGCCGGTTAAAAAAATCGAATAGTGCCATGGTTTTTATTACGAGAGGCAAATATAACTAATTAGCCAATGTGTCAATTAGGCAATGTGCCAATGAATATACTAAGGGCACTAAATTTAATGATGGAGGGTTTGTAAATTTTGGACATTATCACCCTTTTCCGGATAATTTCATGAGGGTTGAAATTTAGTTTTCAAATTTCCCCTCCTACAAACGACTTTCAATCTTTCATACTCTTCTCCAATTGGCACATTGGCTAATTGGCATATTGGCACATTACTTCAGCTTCTTCATCTTCACCGTTTCAATCCTTGTATCCGTTACATGAATAATGTCGAATTCGTAATCGTCAATGATAATGCGTTCTTTCTGGCGGGGAATGGTTTCGTGGTGATTGATGATATAGCCGGAAAGGGTTTCGGCCTCTTCCTGCCCAAATTCAAGCCCGTATTTTTCTTCCAGGTAATCCAGTTCCAGGCGGCCGGAGAAAATATATTCATTTTCTGCCAGCTGTTTTTCCACGAACTCTTCCGTGTCATATTCATCATGGATCTCACCGAATAATTCCTCCAGCACATCTTCCATCGTGATGATCCCGGCCGTACCGCCAAATTCGTCCACCACCCAGGCAATGCTCTTCCGCTCCTTGCTGAACTTGCCGATCAGGTCGGTGGCGCTCATGCTTTCGGGTACGGCTGGTATGGGGAGTAAGACAGATTGGATGGTTTCCGGTTTCTTAAACATATCCAACTGGTGTACATAGCCAATGATATGATCAATATTGTTTTCATAGACCAGCAACTTACTGAGCTTGGTCTCCATAAATTTTTTAGTAAGCTCCTCCACGGTGGCTTTGCTTTCAATGCCTACGATCTCTTTACGCGGAACCAGGCACTGGCGGATTTTTATTTTCGGCAGTTCCTGCGCATTTTCCATCAGCTGGGTATTACGTTCCTGCCGTTCGTCGTTGTTGCCTGACTGAAACAGGTGTTTCAGGTCACTCCGTTTCAGCGCTTCCTTATTGTTTTTATCCATCCGGATATTGAACACATATTTAAGCAGCCATTCTGAAAGATCAATAAAGGAGGCGGCAATCGGGAATAATAACTGGTAACATACATTGGTTACCTGGGCCAGCCGTTGTAATAACCAGTTGCTCCGTGCCCTGAAAAATGCGCGGGGAATAAACTCCGCGAAAATGAGTACGATAAATGTAGCGAGAATGATCTCCACCATAATATGTACGGTATCGGAACCAATACGCCAGTAACGCCAGATCGGCTGCATAACGGTACTGATCTGCAATCCCAGGAAAACCAGGAAAATATTAAAGCCCAGCAACGTAGTGCCCAGGAAACGGGCCGGTGATTCCAGGAATTCGGAGAGAATCTCCATATTACTGTCGCCTTGTTTCTTTTTCAACTCCAGGCTCAGCCGGTTGGCACTGTAAAAAGCCATTTCAATTCCTGCGAAAAAACCCATGAGCAGGAGCGTGAGGAGGAAAAACACAATAGCGTACCAATCGATCATGAGGCAAATATAGTAAATGGAGAATAGAGAATAGAAAATGGGGCCTCCTGAGGGGCCAAGCTTAAGAGTATAAATTATTGATTATTAATTATTTACTGATTTGTGGCCAATTACTTCCATTCATCAGAAAATGACGAATCAGGGTCTCTGCCTCACTACAGGCACGGGGCAGTTCGTCATTCAGGATCACATGATCAAACTGATCTTTGAACGTGAGCTCGTAGGCGGCTTTGCTTACGCGGGC
This sequence comes from Bacteroidota bacterium, assembly GCA_963169885.1. GTDB lineage: Bacteria > Bacteroidota > Bacteroidia > Chitinophagales > Chitinophagaceae > JJ008. The sequence continues at coordinate 3,972 of CAUJFR010000135.1, read as the reverse complement.
TTTGAGGGATTCTTCAGTTTCTGTTCCGCGTGAACGGAGCCGGCGCTCCAGTTCCTGAATGGATGGAGGTTCAATAAATAAGGAAAGGGTTTGTCCCCTGAATTTATCCTGCACATGTAATCCGCCTTGTACATCCACATCCAGGAGCGGGGCTTTGCCTTCGTTCCAGATCCGCTCTACTTCTTCTTTAAGGGTGCCGTAGTATTTTCCTTCATACACCATTTCCCATTCCACAAATTCATCGGCCGCGATCTTTGCTTCAAAGTCTTCCACGGAAAGAAAATAATAGTCCACGCCGTCCTTTTCATTATTCCGGGGTTTCCGGGTGGCGGCTGAAATGGAAAAAGAAAGCTGCGCTGGCATCACTTTTAACAGATGACGTACCACGGAGGTTTTACCCGCCCCGGAAGGCGCGGCAATAATGATGATCTTGGTTGATTTACCCGGCATATAAAGGCGCCAAAGGTAAAGATTAATCAGGGCAAACTCAGCGGCTGATTTTGATCAGACTTACCCCATGCGGTGGAATACGGCTGGAATAACTGTTGCCAGTCCCCAGGTCTTTCTGCCGCCAGCAATCCCGGATCGAATAATTGCCTTCCAGTCCCAGTTCTGTCCAGTCAATCCGAAGGTTTTCATATTTTTCTCCCACATTGAAAATACCAATGGCCTTACTGCCGTCCATTAACTCCTTTACCCATACCTGGTAATTCTCTCTTTTAATTACCCGGATGGCTTGCTTGCCGGCTGCATCCTGGTTAATGGCATTTACTTCATCATTGCTGAGCAGATTGAGGGTAAACTCGTCCATACTGGCAATATCACAACCGATCAGTAAAGGAGATGCCAGCAGGCTCCATAAACTGATATGCGTGTATTGTTCATCAGCAGTAAGTCGGGTCGGGTGCAGGTTCTCTCCCCAGCCCACATTTCCAACAATCAGCATATCGGGATCATTCCAGCGACCAGGCTTTGCATAGGGCTGCATGGCTGTCTGATTAAAGGCAATGGCATACATGCTTTCCCAGGTATCTTCAATATCACCCGTCGTTCGCCAGCAGTTGCCATCCACTTCATGTCCCCATTTCCAAACATCTTTCATTCCATACTGACATAAACTATACACGATATCCCGGGGTTGGGCCCGCAGGGCGGCCTGCATCGTGGTATAAGGTTTTATATAGGAAGCCGTGCTTGTATCTTTACCGCCATGAATCTGTCCATAACTGCACCAGTCATATTTTAAATAATCAATACCCCAACGCGTGTACATATCGGCATCCTGCTTTTCATGTTGGTAAGAACCCAGATAACCGCCACAGGTGAGCGGGCCGGGAGATGAATAGATGCCGAACTTCAATCCCTTGCTGTGGAGCCAATCACCCAGGGCTTTCATATCGGGAAATTTGTCATTGGTAACAATCTCTCCTTTTTCATTGCGCGTTGGCGCCTCCCATCCGTCATCAATATTCATATAACTCCATCCATGATCAATCAGTCCTTTATCAATCAGGGCCTGGGCCGATGCTTTTACTTTTTCCGAGCTCACACTGAGTCCCCAGCAATTCCAGCTGTTCCAGCCCATGGGTGGCGTAAGCGCCAGTAGGTCACCACATTTAATGGTAAAATCCTGGCGGGCCCTGCCTTTTTTATTCTTTACCACCAGTTGCACGTTATATTCTCCGGCACGGGGAAGGGTGCCGGTTATGATTCCGGTAACCGGATCCAGTTTTAAGCCTTTTGGAAGACCCACGGCATTATATTGTAAGGGCTTTTCCCCGGTGGCTGCAATTTTGAAAAGGAAGGGGGAGCCGGGACGAACCCCAAAGACGGTTGCATTATTGATCCGGGGTATGGCTTTGGGAGCAGGCGTAAGCAGGTAAGGAGGAACAGTCAGCAAATAAAGCTGTTGACCACTTTTATTTTCCATAAAACTGACTGCAATCTCCTGCCGGGTCCTGGGGTCTGTTGGTAACGGTAATGTGTAGTCGCTGTTTGGTTCTGCCGAAATAGTCTGACTGGTATTTTTCACCACGGTCTGTGTGGCCGGATCGGTTATTTTTATTGTCAGCACCCCGGTGATTTTTTCAGGCAGTTGGTGCCGGAAATGCAGCGATTTGTTTTTGTATTCCAGGCTGGCCATATCTTTCAGCTGGGGCATGCTGATGCCGGGTATTCCGCCAAACATCCCCCCGATACCACCTCCGTCATATACCCGGATGGCCAGTACATTGTCCTTATCCCACAACAGAACGGGATCATTCGTGGCAATCCGCAGATCGCGCCAGCGGTCCCACTGCGTACTATATCCTCCCGGGTCATCCGGGAAACGCCCGGTCTTGCTGATCCGCTTTCCATTCAGGTATACTTCATCAGCGTCATCCATTTTGGCAAGAAAGAACCGGACACTATCGGGCCAGAAACTATTGAGCTTTATCAGCGAGGACAATTCAAAGTGAAAACGGTACCAGCCAAACCCATCATAGTCGGTATAGCCTTGCTTTTCCCAGTTGTATTGGGGTTTGATGGGTTTCCAGTCATGGTCATCCAGTCCCGGTTTACTCCATTCCGGATTATCCCCGGTTTTGAACAGGGCATTACTGAGTTCGATCCGGGTGGTGATTTGTGATTGGCCCGTGGTACAGGCAAAGAGGACTACTAAAAAGAGGAGCTTTTTCATATCGGCGTTTTGCAACTTAAAATTAGTGGTTTAACTCGGTTTGTGTTCAGGCCACTCTAAGTGGCCAGAACACAAACCGTTACTTAGAGTGGCCAGAACAGTAAACGCATAACCAAATCCAACCCAACACCGATACAAAACTAACTTTTTGCACGACTGGCAGCAGATGGAGTAACGAAGGAGTGTAATAAAACAGGTTGTTAACCGCTACAAGCAACAAGTTCAGCAGACCGAGCCGGAATAACCAGGTCTGTTTTGTTTTATAGAGTATAACCAAGGTACCAGTTACGGCAATCAGTCCCAGTAAAGAAGCAATATTTGTCACCCCATCATGATCAAAGACCGTAATAAAGAGTGCCGTCCCCATCGCCAGGGGACCACTGATCCGGATCAGCCATTGCAGTTTGCGGGAAATGCCCGGCTTAACCGGATAGTAAAACCAGAAGGTTGCGAGACTGCTGCATAATACGATCATCCCGGCCAGGGCCACAGGGCGTCCTGTGTTTCGTTCTCCGTTTATAGCCTGTTCATTGAGGAGATTGCACCAATAATTGTGCAGCCAGCTGAATCCGTCGGCCCGTGAATCGCCGGGATGGCCACCGGGATAGAGAGTGGCGGCGACAATGTACAAGAGAATGAACAAAGGGATACCCAAAAGGGGGATCAGCGTCCAGTTATATTTTGTAGAGGTCAGTGTTTCAGATTTAAGTCAGCAAGAAAATCGAAAATTCTTGTGTTAAGTGTTCTGGCCACTTAGAGTGGCCTGAACACTTAACACCACGCCTACTGCGCCACGCTATTCACTTCGATCCAGTACCCATCCGGGTCCTGTAAATAGATCTGCAGGATGCCATCGGGACGAACATGCACTTTACCGGGGGTGCCGGGCCAGTCGGTGAACGGAATTATCTTTGCTTCCCGTTCTTTCACAAAATCATGGAATCGCGGCGAGGTCAGGGCCAGGTGCACAGCCTTGGTGATTTTTACTTCGCCGGGTGTGGTGGAAATGATGTGCAGCTCTTTTCCTTCACCGAGTGATACCCAACGGATACCTTCGTTTTTGGTGCGGTTTTCAATTTCTTTCAGGTGCAAAACGTTTTTATAAAAATTCACGGACCGGTTTAGATCTTTTACAGAAAGGGCGAGGTGATTAAAGGTAAACCGGTAGTTGACGGTATCCTGGGCGTTAGTCATTGTTGAAAAAAAAGGAATGATGAATAAAAGCAGAATGAAGTGGTTTTTTTTCATATTATTTTACTTTTTCAAGGTCAGCCTGAACCAGTCGTATCCAG